>CAYZZA010000103.1:408-1929 GCA_964482685.1 uncultured Carnobacteriaceae bacterium | reverse complement strand
ACGTGTGTCTCGTGGAATACTCAACAAGACAGACTTTTCTTCTTTTGGATTGACAGTCAACACCATCATGGTGTCAGACCGCCCTTTTTCGACGCGCCCGTAATCACCGGTGTCAATTCCCATGATCAACACCGAGACAGGTTCTCCGGCTTTCCCAACGACCACTGGTTCTGGTCGCTTTTCTTCTTTGTCTACTTCGGTGTAGATTTTATCCGTAGCCGTCGTAATATCGCTATAGACTTTCCATACGATACCGCCTAACGCAACCAACAAGACGAGTAGGACAATGGACACGACTCCTCCTGTTCGTAGTTTTTTCTTTTTTTGTTTGGTGTGTCGTTCCGATCTCAATTCTGGCATTTTTCACCCTTCTTTTTAGATGCTTTATTTGACTCATCCAGTCGCTTCATTTTACCAATTATCCAGACGTTTGCAATCTTTTTAGTTAAAAGCTCTCTTCTCTGTCATTTCATGCTGGTAAAGAACACTAAAAATGTCCATATACTTCTCAGTCTTCACCCTTACCTATCTTACTTTCTTTTACAGCTGAAAAGAAGTCCTCATCATATCTGAAGAGGACTTCTTTTCGCTGTATTCTTTTGTGTATTTTTATTTGTATTCCTTGCCTGTGCGTTTAGTCTGTTTTATTTCATAGGCATCTTTTTTTCAAGCCTTCTATCAAGAATCCACAGCATAAAATACACACACATCAGATACATTCGGCGGAAGATTGTACCCCTTCGCATTCTTTGCTAAGTAGCGTCCGAAAGGACGACTGCCTATTTGAACAAGTTTGTATACACGGCTACCGTTTTTAAGAAGTTCACGTGTACTCTCCAGGAACATACACAAAAACTTAAACAGATGTCCGAACTCCCTAACAACTCTAGTCATTCAAAGCTGTGTGCCTCTGACCTAAACAGTTCCTACGCTTTAGGCAACAGGCAACCTATTCATGGCTCTCCATGAACTAGCAGATATATTGACTACAGGGCATACACAGGATCAATGGCTTTTAATTCGTTTAATGTATCGATTTCGATGACATCTGTTGGTCCACACTCTTGAATGCGCAACTCATAGTCGTCAAGTTTGTCATCTAAGACGACTTGATCCCAAAACTTTTCTTTTCCACCAGGAGAGGCAAATAGTTTTTCAATGTCGGTCGCAAACCGTTTGCCGTCTTCTTTGGTCCAGTACGAGACCCCAATCATTTCATGCCCATTGGTTCCCCCTACATCAACACCCACAATCCGTCCGTTTTTTTCTTGGAAACACCATTCATCGGTTTTGTCCACTGGAAACGCCAAATAATTGGACGTGTAGTGATACGGTTTGATGACATCTGGATTTTGGACCAAGAGGTCTCCATCCAAGACATATGCATTTTCATACAAATGACGCACAAGCATCGCAGACGAGATGTTGTTGGACTCATTATACAAAGGATTGTCGATAAATTGAATCATTGGGTACTTGTGCAACAATTGGTCAAACTGTTCGCCTAAATAGCCGCGCACG
>CAYZZA010000103.1:0-398 GCA_964482685.1 uncultured Carnobacteriaceae bacterium | reverse complement strand
CAATCAAGCGAGTGCCTTTGACGCGTACAAACAGTTTTTCTCACACATTTCCCTATAATACCGAGACAAAAAACTGTAATCCACCTTATGCAAGAATGATGACGATTAATGAAGTCCACCCAGAAGTAGAGTTATCAAACAAAATGGTACAATCTGTGATGAAAAATATGTGGCATGTGTATCTTGCGTCGCTTTTAACTCTCCCTTTATCTCTTTAAAGTATTTTTGGCTATGTATTTATTGATACTCAAAACCTGAGAGATACAAAATAGACGTTTTTGAGAGATTTGCTTGTGATATTTTTAGAACCCATCTTTGATAAAAAGGATATAAGACGTTTTTTTATCGAGTAGGAGGTAAACAATTAATTTGTTTACCGTCCCCTCACACCACCGTAC
>CAYZZA010000102.1:0-1948 GCA_964482685.1 uncultured Carnobacteriaceae bacterium | reverse complement strand
CTGCTCCTTGGTCCACGTATAAAATGGCAACAGACTCTGAATGCAAGGCAATCCACTGTTTGTTTGTGTTTACCCAATGGTTTTTAAAGTGAGAGATATACGTGCCTTTTCCTTTGCCATTTAAAATATCAATTAATTTAGTTGGGCCATGTCCAGTTCCAATAAAGGTTGCCACACCTAAAGATTGGGCCAGTTTTGCAGCTTCTAATTTTGAGCGCATGCCACCCGTCCCAAATTTTGAACCTGTTTCATCTGTTTCTAAAATCATTTGATCGGTAATTGTCTCAACAAAATTGTATCTTTTGGCATCGGGATTGGTATGGGGATTTGAATCATACACCCCATCAATATCCGTTAGAATCAGCAAGTGGTCGGCGTGTAAAAAACCGCTGACAAGAGCGGATAAGGTATCGTTGTCGCCAAACGTTAACTCCTCAACCGCCACGGTATCATTTTCATTGATGATGGGCAAAATTTCTCTGTTTAATAATTCATTGATGGTTTCAAAAGCATTTTTATAACGCTCCCGGTTGGAAAAATCATCTCGAGTTAACAACAATTGAGCCGGAACGATGTCATATGCAGCAAATTTTTCTGTATAGGATTGAATCAATAAGCTTTGTCCAACCGCTGCAGCGGCTTGTTTTCCTTTGGTTGTGACAGGTCTGGATGGATAGCCAAGTTTTAAAAAACCGGCCGCAACCGCACCGGAAGATACCAAGATAACTTCGTGTCCCGCTTGGCGAACAGACGCTAATGCGTGCACATGGTCGGTTATTTTTGCATGGTCGATTTCTCCACGGTCATTTGTAAGAGAACTACTTCCTATCTTAATCACAATTCGTTTCTTTTTCATGTTGCATCGCTCCTCGCTTATCGGTATAAATAATCCAAACCTGTGCATAGATGGGCCACTCAGACATGTAAAAAAGAAGAACCCCCAAGAATCACAAGAGGACTTGTGTTTCATTCGTGCCGTTTTGTTCTTTAGTGTTTTGTGTGCCTGCCTCACTTTATTTTTGCTTTACTTTGTTTGAAGAAAGAACGGATAAGCTCAACAGGCATTGCTGAGTGTAGTTGCTTGACACTGTAGTGTGTACAGTCGGCCTGTCCATCAAGTATAGCAATAAATCCTTTGGTTTAAATCCCTTTTCAACTATTTTTTTAAAAAAGAGACATATGGGAACCTGATTTTAAACGTTTCTTGCCTCTATGTATGAGAAAATAGACAAGCGGGAGGGAGCGGGTAAACATACGAACATGTGGTGTATGTAAGAAAGAGGAACCTGCACAAAGTGCCAATGCCTGTTTTACTGTAAAAAAAAGAACATAAAAAAAAGGACGTGATTGAGTGTCAACGAAACCAATTCAACCACCGAAACTGTCGCCTTTTTTAGAAGAAGGGAAGTTTGAGGACTTATTTGACTCTGAAGACCACACACTTTCACAGTGTCTGATTTCAGAGTGTGTGCCTTCAGGGATAACGCTTGAACGAGCAACTATTTCTCAAGTGGTGTTTCGGAATGTGGTGTTTCAAGATGTCAGTTTTGCAGGGATTGAATTAACGGATGTGGTATTTGATACGTGTGATCTTTCAAATCTAGATTTTACACAGAGTTTGCTTCATCGTGTCCAGTTTAAAGACACCAAAATGCTAGGCACTCAATTTGGAGAGGCCAGTCTTGGAAATGTTTGGTTTGCTGCATCTGTCTTGGACTTTAGTTCGTTTAGCGGTGCCTCAGTAAAGCATGTTGTGTTTGACACATGCTGTTTGACGCAAGCGGATTTTTTTGACTGTATGTTTAAAGACGTCGCTATCCATGCATCTTCTTTGGATGGGGCTACCTTTTCACACACCAAACTCAAGGGGATGGATTTCAGCGACAGCACCTTTAATCACTTGACGGTTACTCAAAAAGACCTTATTGGGTTACGGGTGTCACGCGAG
>CAYZZA010000101.1:0-2244 GCA_964482685.1 uncultured Carnobacteriaceae bacterium | reverse complement strand
TAAACATATTGCTTAAACTTTATCGCATATAATTGTACAAAGAACAGGGGTAAAAAAAAATGGACAACAAACAACGAAAATGGGCTAAAAAAATAACATCTCTTGCAACTAGTTTTCTTTTCATGAGTCTGTTAACAGGATGCATGTTGCCCAACTTAACTGGAGAAAACTCAACTCAAACAAATGAATCTACTCAAGAAATAACAGGCAATCAAGACGAAAAGGGCAATGTAACCATTTCAAATGTTCAAGTAAATGTAACGTCTGAAATTACAGATGCTGTAAAAGTTGTAGAAGATGCGGTTGTTTCGGTTATTAATTTACAAAAAGCAACAAATCAGACTATTGAAGGTGGATTGTTTGGCAGTGGCGGAGGGACAACAAGTCAAACTCAAGAAGAACGTCTCCAACAAATTGGAACAGGAAGCGGCGTTATTTATAAAAAAGATGGCGATCGCGCTTTTCTTGTAACGAATAATCATGTTGTAGAAGGTTCCGATACAGTTGAAATTATTTTTAAAGATGGCACAAAAGCAGAAGCAGAAGTAATAGGAACAGATGTATGGACGGATCTCGCGGTACTGAGTATTTCCTCAGAAGCGGTTACTACTGTTGCAGAATTTGGAAACTCCGATACACTTACGGTTGGCGAACCAGCGATTGCCATTGGCTCTCCGCTTGGAACCAATTTTGCCTCCTCCGTAACAGCAGGGATCATCTCAGCCATTGGTCGGACTGTTCCAGTAGATACAACAGGTGACAACAATGCGGATTGGGAAATGACGGCCATTCAGACTGATGCCGCTATCAATCCAGGAAATTCAGGTGGTTCTCTTGTCAATGTATCTGGTCAAGTTGTCGGAATTAATTCGATGAAAATTTCACTGGAAACTGTTGAAGGAATTGGGTTTGCTATTCCAAGTAACGACGTAGTCTTTATTGTGAACAAGTTAGAAGAAGATGGAAAAGTTGTCAGACCCATGCTCGGCATTAGTCTGATTGATTTATCCATGATTTCCAGCCAACAACAAGAAACTGTTTTACAAATTCCACTTGATATTCAAAATGGCGTAGTTATTGGGGAAGTTGTTGAAGGCTCATCAGCAGCACTTGCAGGACTCCAACAATATGATGTCATAGTAGGATTTAACGGAAAAGAAATCAATAATACAATTGAACTTAGAAAAGAAATTTATAAAACAAGTATCGGTGAAACAGCTGAGATTGAAGTGTACCGAAAAGATGAAAAGCAAGTAATTGAGGTAGAAATGAAAGAAGGGCAAGGCGAGCAATAAATGTTTGCGGAACTCAAAATAAAACATGTAGAATCTGAAAAGTAAGTAAAAGAGACATGCAATGTGAAGCTTTTCTAAAAAATCAGACATCTTGATTTAAGAGAGCTTTCGCACAACGGGCATGTCTTTTTCTATGTACAAGACCACTTATGTGGACAACTAATTTAATATGCGCAGAAGTTTTAAAAAAATTACAAACAAAGTTATCCACAATGTTATGCACAACTGTGCATAACATCGATTCTTAATTTAAAACATGACAAAAAACTGCCGTGGCGCCTTTATAAGAAAAAAATAGAAAGAAAAGTAGACTAATACAGAAAAACACCCCCTATATTTAGTGTGTGAACATGTATTCGGGCGCAAGATACAGGGAAAAATGTGGACATGTGGATAACTATTGTGGATAACTTTAGCTAAAAGGAGATTTTCATGAAAATAGACATTGTTTGTGTAGGGAAAATAAAAGAAAAATATTTAGTAGATGGTTTAAAAGAGTATGCAAAAAGAATGAAAGCTTATGCTGCTTTTTCTTTTATAGAAGTAGCAGATGAAAAAGCACCCGAAAACCTCAGTCATTCAGAGCAAGTAACAGTCAAAGAAAAAGAAGGAGAACGGATTCTCTCGCGCATTCCAACGAAAGCATTTGTCTATGCATTGGTAATTGATGGAAGAGAACGGACGTCTGAAGGTTTTTCAAAAGAAATAGAAACTCTGATGATTGAAGGAAAAAGTCACGTTGTATTGGTCATTGGTGGCTCACTTGGTTTGAGTGAAGCGGTTATTAAGCGAAGCAACACACAAATATCCTTTGGAAAGATGACGTATCCTCATCAGTTAATGCGGCTGATTGCAACAGAACAAATCTATCGAGCATTTAAAATTATGCGAAATGAACCGTATCATAAATAAAAAGAGAATGAATAAGCCCATACATTTCTAAATGCTA
>CAYZZA010000100.1:0-2375 GCA_964482685.1 uncultured Carnobacteriaceae bacterium | reverse complement strand
GGGAGAATGGATACATGAAAAACAAAGAAATAGTTGCAAGGGAAAAGAAGGAAGTAGCTGCAAAGAAAAAGAAGGAAATAGCGACCAGAAAAAAGTCTTTACGTCCAAAAATTATTAGTGTGGTTCTTGCGTTGACTGTGATTCCAGTGGTAGCGACATTGCTTTTCACGACACAGTCATCTGAAAAATTGCTGAGGGGGCGCATTGAAAAAAACGAAATCAACGTTGTCCGTACGATAGAAGAAGATATCTTGGAGACGCAAAAAGTTGGTGGTCAAATTCTCAGCTCACTAGTCGAGTATACGGACTTTTCAGAATTGGACAATGCCGAGACACGGGACACTTTTGTAGAGGTGTCACAATTGTTAAAAGAGACAAACAACGTTGTCTCTGAGCTCTTTTTTATCTCACCTAGCTTAGGAATGAATGGGACAGTAGATCCGGCTGAAATACCGGAAGGATACGACGGCACCACTAGAGAGTACTATAGAGAAGCGGTGCAAAACCCCGAACAAGTATACTGGTCCAAGCCATATATGTCTGAAGAAACAAGTGAAAAGTTTTTAACCGGTGCCCAAGCAATCGTAGAAGATGGCGAAGTCATTGGAGTCGCTGCCATCGATTTGAATTTATCGTATCTAAATGACCGGGTTTCCTCGATGAAACTAGGCACTACCGGAGCGCCCTTTGTCTTAACCGAAGACGGGGAAGTGTTTTTTTCAAAAGATACAGATGCCATTGGAGAAGATTGGTCGGACCGGACTCTTTTTACAAACGCTGTGGAAGAATCAGGTGTACTAGAAGATAGTTACAACAATAAGTTTTTAGGCATTCACTACAAAAAGATGGGGTCTCTTGGTTTGATTGTCTATGGTGCCGTAACCGACCAAGAGATGTCTCCAGAAAGAGCTAGTACGTTAGCGATTGGTTTACTTATTTTAGGTGTAACAAGTGTTCTCAGCATTCTTGCTTCCTTGTTCCTAGCCAATTATTTAACCGGTTTAACCGACACCATACAAGGCGCACTGTCCAAAGTGAAAGAGGGAGATCTGACTGCACAACTGACGCCAAGTGCGCTGTTTGGAGCAAAGAGCAAAAAAGAATTGGACCCATATGGAAACGAAATCCATCAAATTGCTCTTTCGTTTAATCAAGCGATTCAACAATTCCATACAATGATCGAACAGCTCCAAGAAAATAGCGGCAACTTGTTTGCGATGACGCATGACTTAACAGAAATAGGGTTGCAAACAAATGCCGCCACAGAAGAAGTGTCTGAAACAATTGCAGGCATTGCAGAAGCAACAAGCATTCAAACACAAGACACAGAGCGTACCGCCACAGGGATGACCGCATTGGCACAGACGTTGCATGAAGTGAAAGTGAAGGTAGACGACATGAGTCGCGTGTCTGTGTCTACCCAAGAAGCAAGCAAAGAAAATAGCCACAGTTTGCAGCAAGTACATGAGAATTGGGCACACACGCTTTTGATTGTGCAAGAGTTGCAAAGAAATGTGGAAGCCGTTGACAACAATATTCAAAATGTTGAAGACATCGTGCATGTCATTCAATCCATTTCGTCTCAAACAAATTTATTGGCCCTAAATGCATCGATTGAGGCCGCACGCGCAGGAGAAGCTGGAAGAGGTTTTGCGGTAGTAGCGGATGAAGTAAGAAAGCTCGCAGAAGAAAGCGCACAGTCTTCCACTGGAATCCAAACCGTGTTGCAAACCATGTTGGCACAATCGGCAGAAATGATTCGGTCTCTTACCGCCACACTGACTGAAAGTGAAGGGCAAACCACACTCATTACACACTCTATCGAATCGAATAAGGTGGTAGAAGAGCAAATTGAAACGCTAGCCCAGCAAATAGAAGTTGTTTCTGTGTTGGAACAAAATATGGTCACACAAATTGACCACGTCGTGGACGCACTAGGGAATATCTCGGCATCTGCAGAAGAAAATTCTGCGGGCACAGAAGAAGTGTCCGCCAATGCGGAAGAAATACTAGCCACCATGGAAGAGTTCTCCGAACACATCCAACAAGTGGAAGACGTAGCTGAAAAATTAAAAAACTCATCAGATGTTTTCAAACTGACGTAAAGGCCTTACATTAACGTAAAACAATGAAAAAGAGACTGTTTCTTAGGCACATGCTTTTTTGGCCTGACACATAAATAAGCGCAAATCGAAAGCAGAACACATAAAACAGATAGGATAGAAAAGGGATAAAAAAGGGATAGAAAAAGACATATATCTTCTAAAAGACACATATCTTCTAAAAAAGTACACATGCTGGCATGTCTTCTTTTTAATCCCTCTTTCTTTTCCACTCTGTCCTTCTTTTCTGCATAAAAAATGAAACGAAAGGAA
>CAYZZA010000099.1:0-2395 GCA_964482685.1 uncultured Carnobacteriaceae bacterium | reverse complement strand
CTGAGATGATCGGTGAAGTGTTAAAAGTAATGAATAAACTAGCCAAATCAGGTTTAACCATGATTGTGGTCACGCATGAAATGGATTTTGCTAAAGACGTATCTGACCGTATTATTTTTATGGACAAAGGGGTCATTGCGGAAGAAGGAACGCCAGATGAAGTGTTCAATCATCCTAAAAAAGATCGAACCAAACAATTTTTGGGACGCTTTACCAATCCAGTGGAAAATTAGGGTCATCCTGGTTGAAAACATGTAAAATCTATCATTCCAGAATTTTTCTAACCAGAAAAGTTTGTGGCAATTGACTGATTCGGACTTTTTCATTGAATAGTAAAATGGACGAAAAAAGAAAAAACACGAAACAGCTCCTAACATATCGTTGGAAGCTGTTTTTTGTTTCATTAAAAATAGGGATGTTTTATCAAGAGAACAGACGTAGAGAAGTATCGAACTAGTACAGAATCTTTGCGCTGCCTAGCTAAAAAAATGGTCTGTTTAAACAAACACTCCGCTTGTCTGACGAAGCTACAGTGCATTATTTGTTCAAATGCACAAAAAACCCTCTAAGTAGAGGACGGTTTAAAACGTCTACAGTCTACTTTAGAGGGAATACGATTGGGTTGAATAGAGGATGTGTAAAGCACGTAACGACTAAACCCTTTGAAAACCTTAGATAATCGTCATATTTGGGTCAGATGCAAAAGGATTATCCGCATTGATATGGTCGTAAAACATGACGCCATTTAAATGGTCCACTTCGTGTTGTATCACGATAGCAGGATACCCTTTTAGCTTGATTTTCTTTTTCTCGCCTTTAATTGTAAAATACTCAAGCGTAATGCGCAAAGAGCGTGGAACAAATCCTTCCACCTCTCGGTCAACAGACAAACATCCTTCACCTTCTTTTAAACAGGCGGTTTGGACGGAATGACTAACAATTTTAGGGTTAATCAATACGTCTTTAAGAATCACTTCGTCTTCTTCATCTGAATCAATGGACGGGATCAAGACTGCAGTGATTCGCTTTGAGACATCGACCTGCGGAGCAGCTAATCCGACACCAGCTCGAAGGCCGTATTTTTCTGCTACAGCAGGATTTTGGCTATTTTCTAAAAAAGCCATCATCTCAGTTGTTAAATCATATGTTTCACGGTCTAAAGGAAACACAACCTCTTCTGCTCGTTTGCGAAGTGTAGGATGGCCTTCACGAATAATATCTTTCATTGTAATCAATGCATTCACTCCTTAATATGTTTCGCTAATACCTTTTGAGCTGTATAAAAATATACACAGTTCCGATAGCACGGATGCTTTATAATATCATGTTTAGTATACACTACCAAAACAGAAAAAATGAGTCCTTTTTTATTGGCTTTTTTAGATAAAGGATCAAAGACACCTAAATGAAGCTTAAGGGCAAAAAGTTTGCTGATAGTGGAAAGAGAGGTAGGTGTGTAAACGATGGTGGTTGTTAAAACGGAGAGAAAGTAGAAACATTCGTGAATATATTCACATTTAGACAGGACGGGCTTCATTTGTTAAGAAAGCTTTAAACTGTCCTAAAATCTTGCAAAAGCCCGGTAAGAGTGTTAATTTTAGAAAGTATAAGCACGATTGAAACAGCCATTAAGTGCTGTTTTATACACACACATATATAAAGGAACAACATGAAAAAAAGAGAGGTTGGAACATATATGGCGAAACGCGAACCGATAGATTTCAAAAAACAATTAGAAGACATTCATGCTCTTTTTCCAATGTTTCAAATATTAGATAAAGACGGAAATGTAGGAGATGAAACGTTAGTCCCAGACCTTTCAGATGAAGAACTTGTGGAACTGATGACTCAAATGGTGTGGGCACGGGTGTTGTATGATCGTTCCATGGCATTAGCCAGACAGGGAAGACTAGGTTTTTACGGGCCAACCGCTGGACAAGAAGCATCTCAGCTTGCTAGTTACTTTGCCTTTAAAAAAGAAGACTGGCTTTTTCCAGGATACCGGGATATTCCTCAATTAATTCAACATGGACTTCCAATCTACAAAGCGTTCTTATGGTCTCGTGGACACGCAGAAGGAAACAATTATCCTGAAGACCTACATGCAGTCCCACCTCAAATTATTATAGGGGCTCAAATTACTCAGGCGATGGGAAATGCTATTGGGCAGAAACTGAACAAGTCCCCTAATGTGACAGTTACCTATACTGGGGACGGGGGCTCTTCTCAAGGAGACACATACGAAGGGATGAACTTCGCAGGTCGATACAAAGCGCCCGTGGTGTTTATCATCCAAAACAACGGCTATGCGATTTCTACCCCTAGAGAAAAGCAATCGGCAGCAGCTACACTTGCTCAAAAGGCGGTTGCAGCAGGAATTCCAGCAGTTCAAGTA
>CAYZZA010000098.1:0-2442 GCA_964482685.1 uncultured Carnobacteriaceae bacterium | reverse complement strand
CAGCTGGATAGAGCAATGCCCTTCTAAGGCATCGGTCGGGGGTTCGAATCCCTCCTGTGACATAAAAGAAATAACATAAAAGAAAAAATGGCTTTATACATATTATTGATGGCACCCAGTCAGTATATAAAAGTAGACAGCTTGTAAGACCCCCTTTTTTAAGGGGTGCCTTTTTTTTTGTAGAATAATCTAGAAAAAGAACCAAGAGCCGTAAAAAAATAAACACGGTTAAACAACTGTATTGAACAAATGAAAAAATAAGCACAGAGAAAAAGTACGCTACTTGTAGGCAACATGTGACGCATGCATCGCCTAAAAACGTTGGGAGAGATGAAATGAAAGCCTGGATTGATTTAACGGTGCAAGCAGTGGCGATGTTTATGATTGCTGCATGTTATGCTCCACAAATTACAAAGCTCATTAAAACTAAGAATGCGGATAGTCAATCACTTGCGTTTTGGATCATGCTGTCTATTGGCTTGCTCGCCAATGTATACATTAGCATTCAGTCTGCCTTAAGTGGTGGGGGATGGGCTATGGTGGCCATCCAGGTGGTCAATACAGCCATGTCTATGTGGACCATGGTGTTGGTGTATGTGTACCAAAAACAAGCTGTCAATTGAAAAGAACATCGGCACGTAATGTTGAAAATAGAAGACACGTTGAAGCAAAAAACATAGATATGGCAGTGAACAGACCAACTGTTATATTCTATGTTTTTTTGTTTAAAATAAGGCGTGTATTTGTTTTTAGAGGCTATACAATGAAGGGCGAAATGCTATAATAATGAGGATTCATTAAAGTGGAAAATAAACAATCAGCAAAGGATGTCAGAGTATGCGACGTTTATCAAAAGCAGGGAAAATAGTAGTTGGGTTGGGTAGTTTAGGAATTTTGTTGAGTTTGGTTTTTGTTGTTCCTTTCCTTCGTTCAGCGTATGAAGAAGTTGCCGTGATGGCTGCAAAAGAGCAAAAAGAAATTATTGAACCGATGCAGAGTCAGTATCCAGGGATTCATTTAGAAACTTTGAGCAAAGACACCAAGAAATATGTATACGCAATGAGTTCTCCCACAATCGAAGGGGAAGGTGTAAACGAAGTCATTCAAGAGTGGCTGACTAGTGAAAAAGAACATTTTGTAAAAGAATCAAAAGAAATAGGTACAAAAGAGAAGCAATCCACGCTAAACATACAGTTAGAAACGTCTCAAGTCACAGAACATGTGTATTCCCTTGTTTTTGAAAAGTACGTGCTACAATCAGGTGCTGCAAACGGTCAAACTACGTATCATCCGTACATAGTGGACATAGAAAATCAGAAAATCTTAACGATAAAGGATTTTATTGTTTTTGATGAAGAAAACAGCCTCTATCTGAAACAAATGATTCGAGAGAAAATTCAAGAAAACCCAGATCTTGCAGAGGCTGTTTTTACAGAAGAGCTAGACGCAACTTTAGAAAATCTTGAAACATTGAAATGGTCATTAGATAAAGACAGTTTGCATGTCCATTGGAATCAACATGAAATTTCAATTGGGGCAGTTGGCCCGATTCAACTAAGCATTCCTCTTACAGAGGTAGGCGAAATCGTTACAGAACAAGGCAAAGAACAATTGGGCATTGTAGTTGAAGAAGCTGAAGTTTTAGGAAATGGGCAAGCATCTCCTGCCGAAAAGCTAAAAGCAGATGGAAAATACGTTGCGTTGACCTTTGATGATGGCCCTCACGCTTCTGTCACCCCACAAATTTTAAACACATTGAAAGAACGACACGTACGAGCAACATTTTATATGTTAGGGATTCAAATGGACTATTATCCGGATTTGGTTCGCCAAATAGATGCAGAAGGACATGAAATAGGGAACCATTCCAACACCCACATTGATTTTACAAAAGTCAGTGGTTCTAAAGTAAAAGAAGAGCTAGCCCAAACAGATGCTCATGTGGTCCATTTGACCGGAAAAAAACCTGCAACTATTCGTCCGCCTTATGGAGCATACAACAGCCAAGTGTTGGACATTGCTTCCCAGTCTGAACAGTCGATTGTGTTATGGTCTGTTGATTCTCTAGACTGGAAATCACGCAATCCACTGGCGATCAATCAAAAAATTATGAGCACTGTATCCAACGGGTCAATTATTTTGTTGCATGACATCCACCAAGCTACAGCTGACGCGCTTCCTACGCTGTTGTCTAACTTAGAATCAGAAGGATACGAATTTGTAACGGTAACCCAACTGCTCGAGTGGAAAGAAGAAACAGGTGTCGGTCCTCATTTTTAAAGATACTCCATAACTGGAAAGATCAAGAAAGTGTAGGATTTCATACGCGCGGTAGTATAAATACAGAGATCGTATAAATACAAAGAGCATACACATACAAAATAGGCTTCCTACTTTGAAAAGTAGGAAGCCTATTTTGTATGTGTATCGTCTCAAGTAGAC
>CAYZZA010000097.1:0-2630 GCA_964482685.1 uncultured Carnobacteriaceae bacterium | reverse complement strand
CCTATTTTTTTTACGCGTCGCAAAAAATGCGATAACTGCAATAAGTAAAATAAAGACAATAGGCTGCATGTGGATCTGATGCGAATAATTCGGAGGATAAAACCATCAGTCAAGCACTCGATTACACCATCACAGGGATCGAACCAGGTGCTGGTGTATCCGAACAAGGATTGCGGGCTATTGAAGAATATGACAACTTATCAGGTTGGACTCTCCAACAAAGTTCAACTGGCAGTATGTTGGTTTTGCTGCGTGAAGCCATTGAATAGATACATTTAACTGGGAAAAAGAAGACATGCAGTTTGTTATGTTTGAAGCCATTGAATCTTCATTTGAAGAGGCTGCTGCTATATGGATTGACGAAAACCAAGAACGTGTACAAGAATGGGTAGAAGGAACCGAAGGGGGCAACGGACAAGCCATCAGCCTAGTGTCCACTCCATGGGATACGGAACGTGCTTCTTCTGAAGTAATCAATCAAATTTTAACGGAACAAGGATACAATGTGACTATATCAACAGTAGACCCCGCCATCGTCTTTGAATCCGTCGCCAATGGAAAAGCTGACGGCTCACTTGCTCCGTGGTTGCCTTCTACGCATAGTACCTTCTATGAAAAAAGCAAAGATTCACTGATTGATTTAGGTGAAAATTTAAAAGGTACTCAAAATGCGCTGGCTGTTCCAAGCTATATGGATATTGATTCCATTGAAGAGCTTGACCCACGCTAAAACCTACAAGTCTATATTTTAAAATACAGGCAACGATCATATACTACTTGCTCGTTTAGTCAAGGCTGCTTACTAAAGAAAGCCAATTAAAATACCCGCATCCATGTGCTCGTGGATGCGGGTATTTTAATTGGCTACACTGTCAATGGACATAGTATAGGCGTCTTCATCAACGTATGGATGTGTGACACACCTTTTAGTCTGTCATCATGGTAACCAATACATTTAATTCATATTCTGGTCCTTCGGCTCGAGCCGAATGCAAGATGGGACTTGTGTACGTAGAGGTTCTGTCAATATCCATCTGTTCGTTGGTGAGTCCGGCTTGTTTCAGAATGGATATATTGGCGTCTAGCATGCTTAAACGATATTTGTCTCCATGAGGATAAAAAAAGGTATCTCGTTCACGTACATCAGAAAAAGCTTCGTATACTTCAGGCCCGACTTCATAATGGTGTTTGTCAATAGAAGGACCTAAATAGACGAGAATGTTTTCTCGAAGGCACCCAAACTCACTTTCCATTTTTTGGAGAGCTTTCACCGAAAGATGTTTGACCGTCCCACGCCACCCCGAGTGTACACTTGCCTGAACTTTTTTAATCGGATCATACAACACAATCGGTGTGCAATCAGCAAACTTAATGGTCAATGCTACATAAGGGGCATCTGTGATTAGCCCATCCGTTTCTGGCAATAGAACTCGCTTGGGCTCTTTTGCTTGATTTGCCCCCTCTACATAAGCGATACGGTCTCCATGAACTTGTTGCCCTGTAGCGATGACAGTTGGAATGCTTGTCTCCGTTTTGAGTACGGCTTCTACATAATCGAAAAAGAAGGGTGCGTGCTTTTTAAACTGGTACGAAGAAGTAGAGCCAATCACTTTGTTGTAAAGCTTTTTTTCTTTCAAACGAGCGGAATGCATATCGCACCTCTTATCTTTCTTCTACCTTTCGAATTGGCCGGCCTTCTTCATCATAAATATACGCACGCACCTTTAAACTATTTCCCATCGCCAAAATCAAGCGGTCACGGAAAGGTTCTGCTAATTCATCAAACACAAAGGCCTCTTCATGCAGATTGTATTTGCTTCGAAGTGCGTCAATTTCGCCTGGTTTTTTCAGTGTGTAGCTTCGTGTAGGCAGTGCACCGTCTATCTTTTTCTTCTCGATACGGTACACATATTTGTCGTCATCGTACATAATTTCTAGTGCACCAGTATTTGTCCGCGTGTATTCAATATTGGAGTAATTTTCTTTGTGAAGTTCCCACCATGCTTGGATGCCCTTGATGGCTTCTTCTTCTGTTTTGTAACTTCCATGTTCTTTTCTTCTATCTCGCAGTTTATCTTCCCAATATGTTGTATACACTGTCTGCATCTAAACCGCTTCCTTTCTACTTAGGTATTTCTTCCTATTCTACCTGTTTTTAGAAAAAGAAGACACAAAAGTGCATTTTTCTTCACAGAACAATACATATGTAGGGATGTTTCTTGCTCATTTGTGCGGTCCTCGCTATACTTTGTATGAGGTGAATACAATGAATTCTCAAAAAGTAGCAGTTACATTTTCAAATGACGCAAAAATCATCTTAACTAGCGAAAGTATTCTGTACCCTATTTCAACGTCCGGAACTGGCCACCCGATTCCCCCACTCATTCTCAGTGATGTATACCGTTCAGATGGAGAGTACATCCAAAAACTTGTTTCTTTTTTTGCAAGCACACCATATTTTACACTTGACGATAAAGCTCATGTGAATGTTCATATTTACAGTACCGCTGCAATTGTCTCATTTAAACAATACAATTCAAACTTAACAAAATCGAGCTTGTTTAAATAAGACGCATTTTTATCAAGGGCGTCAGTGAGAAAACCTGCGATTTCAATCGTAGGATGAATCA
>CAYZZA010000096.1:0-2715 GCA_964482685.1 uncultured Carnobacteriaceae bacterium | reverse complement strand
GTTGTTTCTAGCAAGACGTGTCTGTTTTGAATAGACGCGTTTAAGGTAATTCTATAGAAAGAATTTGTCGTCCATTGATTTTTTCTGTGATTTCGGTTAGAATTCTCTAAACGAACGAAACATTATATGCGAGGGAGAGTGACTGATTTGCGCTATCTAGATGAAGAAGCCATTGAGAACATTGCGACCGGAGCCGCATTTTTAGGAACAGGAGGCGGCGGGGATCCTTATATTGGAAAAATGATGGCCCTGTCAGCCATTAAGAAGTATGGACCGGTCAAGTTAATTGATCCAACAGAAGTAGACAAAGAAGGCGTCTATTTGCCATCTGCCATGATGGGGGCACCATCTGTCTTAATTGAAAAGTTTCCAGCAGGAGATGAATTTGTTCGAGTCTTTGAGAAACTCAGCAATTTTCTTGGGATTGAAAAAGTCGCAGGGACATTTCCAATGGAAGCGGGAGGAGTCAACTCCATGATTCCCATTGCGGTCGCTGCGCAAACGGGTTTGCCGCTAGTTGACGTTGACGGAATGGGGCGTGCTTTTCCTGAGCTCCAAATGACGACGTTTCATTTAGGTGGACAAACTGTCTCTCCAATGACCTTAACAGATGAAAAAGGCAATCTTGCAGTATTTGATACCGTCACAAACTTATGGGCAGAAAGAATCGCTCGAGCTGTTACATCTGAAATGGGCGGCAGCACCTTAATTAGTTTGTACCCAAGTACAGGACAAGATATTGTAGACCACGGGATTCAAAACATTATCACCAAGTCTGAACAAATTGGCCAAATCATTCGTTCAGGAAAAGACCAACAAAAAACATTAAAGCAATTATTAGACGTCATTGACGGATACGAATTGTTTATCGGAAAAATTGTAGACGTCGAACGAGTTGTTCGAGGTGGATTCAACTATGGAGAAGCCAAACTTGAAGGACTTGAAGACTACTCCGGCCAAAAAATGTCAATTCACTTACAAAACGAAAACTTATTGGCCACGCGAAACGGCGAAGTCATCGCGGTCACACCTGATTTAATTGTCATGATTGATTTAGAAACCTTGCAACCGACCACAACCGAATCGTTGACGTACGGGAAACGTGTACGTGTACTAGGGATGCCATGTGACCCAAGATGGCGCACAGAGATTGGAATCGAAACTGCAGGACCACGTTATTTTGGCTACGATACAGACTACATACCTATTGAACAGTTAGTGAAAGGCGGCGACAAATAATGTACAAAATTGGAGTAGACGTCGGTGGAACCAACACGGATGCCGTCATCTTAGACGAACAAAACAACTTAGTATCTGCCATTAAAACCCCAACAACAAAAGATGTATCCACAGGGATACGCAAAGCGATCCAAAAGGTCATCGCAGAGTCTCCAATAGAGTCTAGTGCCATTCGCTACGCCATGTTGGGGACCACACAGTGTACCAATGCGATTGTGGAGCGAAAAAAATTGGACCGTGTGGGGGTTATTCGTTTAGCGTATCCCGCCACAGGGTCAGTGCCTTCTTTTACAGGATGGCCGGAAGATATCGCCAGTTTACTTGGTGGCCAGACCGCAAACGTCCATGGTGGGTATGAGTATACTGGTCAATCCATCAGTGAGTTTGATGAAGAAGAAGTACGTGAAGTCTTAGCATCATGGAACGATAAAATTGATTCTCTCGCTGTGATTGGCGTGTTTTCTTCTGTGAACAACGACCAAGAACTAGCCGTAGAAAAACTTGCAAAAGAGCTTTACGGAGAAGACTTTCCTGTCTCAAAATCGTCTCAAATCGGGTCGGTTGGGTTTTTAGACAGAGAAAACTCGACGATTTTAAACGCTTCCTTACAAACGGTGATGCATTCGGTGACCTCTGGATTTACGCAGGCACAAGTAGATGAAGGAATCACGGACGCGGATATTTTCATTTGTCAAAACGATGGAACTCTGATGTCTGTGGACTATGCAGAACGTTTCCCCATTTTAACCATTGCGTGTGGACCGTCGAACTCCATTCGTGGGGCTGCCTACTTAGCGAATAAAGAAAATGCCATTACGCTAGATGTTGGCGGTACAACGTCTGACTTAGGTGTTCTCACAAATGGATTTCCACGTCAATCGTCTCTTGCTGTGTCAGTAGGCGGGGTACGAACCAATTTCCGAATGCCGGATATTCTCTCTATCGGGTTAGGGGGAGGCACTATTATCCATGTAGATGGAGACGAGGTAACGGTTGGACCAGACTCCGTTGGGTATGATCTGTTAACGAAAGCCAAAGTCTTTGGTGGAGACGTCATCACCACGACGGATATTGCGGTGAAATTAGGCCGTGCCGATATTGGAGACAAACGGTTAGTGGAAGACATCCCAATGGACATTGCGAACAAAGCCAACGACCAAATCAAAAAAATGGTGGAAGATTCGATTGACTCCATGAAAACAGAAGCGGGTGACGCAGAAGTGGTGCTCGTTGGAGGTGGATCTGTGATTATTCCAGATGACATCAAAGGAGTGTCTCAAATTCTCCGCGATGAAAACGGAGCGGTTGCGAACGCAATTGGTGCATCCATTTCCCAAATTAGTGGAGAATTTGAGCAATTGTACATCTACATGGAACAGCCACGTGAAGAAAGTATTCAAGACGCTACAGAAAAAGCAAAAGGCCACGCACTCGCTGCCGGAGCATCAGCAGAGAGTATCGAAGTGGTTGAGATTG
>CAYZZA010000095.1:0-2832 GCA_964482685.1 uncultured Carnobacteriaceae bacterium | reverse complement strand
AAGTGCGTACACAAACCATGGTACTTCAGAAGGGTTTGTGTTTCCAAATGCATACAAGATGATGACAATCCAAGGAGTCAATCCTGCGATGGTCCCAAAGATGAAAGGCTTCCAGTTTAGTTTGTCTTTTCCTTGGTTGATTTCTTCCATGTCCAATCCAAACAAGTTCATGGATGCGTTTAAGACAAAAATCAAGATGAGGGAGCCAATATCATAAACACCGAACAAGAGGGCAATCAAGACAATCATCAAAGATGAGCTCAATGCATACTCATACCATCTAAAACGGTTGATGCCGTTGCTCAAATCTTTGTTGTAAATGCGATTTCCCCATGGGGAAACGATAATAAAGTGAAACAATGCCGATAAGAACAAAAACACAGAAACCATAATGCCGAATGGAACATTAAACTGTTCTTTCATATCTGTGACCAACCTCATTTGAGTTTGATCAAATGTCAAAAAGTACGAACGGACAGGAATCTCAAAGGACGAGATTTTGTCGATAAATAAGGCAAATCCAAGCATCAAAAAGCCTTGTAGCAAGTGTAAGACACCCATAATGCCGTTGAACTTTCTTAGTGATTTAAACGAAATGTCTTTTGACATCTTTTTTCCTCCTTTTTTGAAATAAAGCAAGCCTCAGACAAGACATTTTTCAGTCCGTCATCCGCTTGCATCGTTCTTTTTTTCTGTATGTTTATACTACCACGCTTCGCTCCTGTTCCACGCATGATATGCATGACACCTTAAGCTTTTATGAACCCTTTCTGTCTTTCTAAGCTAAAGAAAGATGAGTAGAGAAGTCATTTTTGCCATACACCACTTGTACCTAAGTAATACCATTTATTTTTTTCTTTGATCCATCCAGTCTGCATGGCCCCACTGCTGTTTAAGTAGTACCAGTTTCCATTGATACGTTGCCACCCGGTTTGCATGTGCCCACTTGTAGAGAGGTAATACCACGTGGTGCCTCCTTTTACCCATCCCGTTTGCATATGGCCACTGTTGTTCAAGTAGTACCACCTGTCGCCTACTTTCGTCCACCCGGTTTGCATAACGCCGCTGTCTGGGAAATAATACCACTTGTTGCCTAGACGGTGCCAGCCGGTGTGCATGGCTCCGTTATGGCCTAAATAGTACCAATTCGTGCGTACCTTCACCCAACCAGTTTGCATGCGTCCGCTCGTGTCAAAGAAATACCAGGTCTGGCCAATCTTTGCCCATTCTGTCTGCATTGCTCCATTCGCGTTTAAATAGTACCACTGCTTGTTTAAGTGAATCCACCCGGTTTGCATACATCCATCTGTTGGGTCCAGGTAGTACCAGGAATCATTGACTTGAAGCCACCCGGTGCGCAAGTGTTCGTATTTGTTTTGGTATTACCAATCGGACCCATTTTGTACCCACCCAAATGAGTTTGTGTACTCATCGTCTCCGGCGCCTTCCCTGACTTTAAAATAAACAACCTCATTTGTTTTACGGTTTTCAAATTTGTAGGTCACGTTGTATTGAATATTAAAATAGACATAGGGTGCATATACTTCGAGAGATGCCACGTATTCAATCGCTTCCATCACTAGCTGTCCTTCGTATTTTCCTATCATCAATCCTTCTTTAGTGTACTGGTAGTCTCCCACAGCCAACTCAAGCACCTGTTGATCTCCTAAGTCTGTTTCGGCTACTTTTGTGAGTGTATAGGGTTCTTTATATGTGTCACCTTGTTTATCTACCACATTGATGTATACACGCTCTCCTGTCCTAACAGAAGCAAGGGAATAGACTGTGTTTGTATGGATAATCCGTGGTTCTGTCAACGCTTGACCGGTCGCAGTGGATACGACCACAACCTCGTGCGTGTTTGGATTGCCATGTGTGTACGAAATGGACAACTCCACCTCTTCGCTTCCAAAGTAGCCTCTATAAGTACTTTCTCCATCTGGCCGCTCTAGTTGGTGCACGCGTTCCTCGTACAGGCCGACTGTCTCTGAAGCTTCTTGTATCACGTAGGCTTTAGACGTTACCTTTGGCCATTCCTTTGCCTCAACTTGAACTGGCTGCAAAAAAAGAAAGGGCTGTCTCTTTTCTCATGCTTTTGCTTCCTAGCACTAAAATCAGGCTAAGCAAAATGAGACGAGAGTAATAAGACCAGCCTATTTTTTGTTTGTTTTTCATGTCGTTCCTCCTTTTATATCTGTGTTGTCTGTTAACGGGAATGCTGTCTAGTATATTTTTTTATTGCTTGTCCATACTTCACGTTCCTTTGGGAAACTAGACAGATTCTTCTTTTGTTTCTCTTTTTTATTTCCTTTGTTTCTCTTTTCTATTTCTTTTTGACGCATATCTTTATACATACATCCTCACTTATGAATGAATATTTACTTCTTTGTTTAAACGGTACTAGATTGACATATAAATGTAAAGACAATCATGCTCGACTTAAAAAACTTAATAATTGACTCCTGCTTTCTGTTTTTGAGTATCGAACGTCTTTTCTGTGTTTGTTTATGCATCCACAAATAAAAAAGCCACCCCGGTAGAAATATTTTTCTACCGGGGTGGCTCTAGATACGATTTAAATGATTAAATGTAAACTCATTTGATTGCCTTATGTTTTGAGTCACAAACAGTCAAATGAAGCAAAGGTTCAAAAAGATGGAAAAGAATCAATAGAATTCAACTTCTAAAAAAAGCCTCTCCTGTCTATTCTTCATTCCATTACCTTTCAAGTACCTACACATTTACTTATTTTTTTTACTTTATTTTGTCTTGTTTTGTCCTATCAGTAAACCTGTCTTGTGTCTTTTGGTTTATAGAATAGTATAGCTTAGT
>CAYZZA010000094.1:0-3261 GCA_964482685.1 uncultured Carnobacteriaceae bacterium | reverse complement strand
TCTTTTCAGTTGTTGGGTTATTGTTTATACAAAACCAAGGACTCTGGGTTCAGTTAATGAATACCATTACGGTCGTAACGTTTGCTAGTTTACTGTCTGTCCTAGTTGGGATTCCACTAGGGATTTGGATGGCTAAAAACGAGTGGGTAAACACCATTGTCAAACCACTTTTAGATTTGATGCAAACCATGCCCGCGTTTGTGTACTTGATTCCAGCCGTTGCATTCTTTGGAATTGGAATGGTTCCTGGAGTTTTTGCGTCAATTATTTTTGCATTGCCTCCAGTTGTTCGCTTTACAAACTTAGGGATTCGTCAAGTACCCGAAGAATTAGTTGAAGCGGCCGAATCTTTCGGAAGTACAGGTGCACAAAAGTTATTTAAAGTAGAATTGCCGTTAGCAAAAGCCAATATCATGGCTGGCATTAACCAAACTATTTTGTTATCGTTGTCGATGGTCGTTATTGCTTCAATGATCGGGGCTCCTGGACTAGGCGTCAATGTCTTAGCGTCTCTTCAACGGGCACAAGTTGGAACTGGATTCGTGGCCGGCTTTTCTCTTGTTATTTTAGCGATCATATTTGATCGCTTGATGCAAAGCTTAGCTGAGTAAAGCCTAGTTGTGTCACTAAAAAAATTCTATTCGGTAGCACAAAAGAATAGGCTATTATATAGAAGAAAGTGGTTTTTATTTAAAGTCCTATTTTTGAGGAACCTTATTTGACATTAGAATTTGACAATGATATGATTAAAATGTAGTAAAATTAAATAGAAATCCTCATCCCCTAGGGTGAGGTAGAGGCGCGATATCTATTAGTATCTGTATGGAGGACGAAATCCAGTGAAGTACAGTGAAAGGAGCTACCGCCGAAATCCTAGAAGTCGAATTCCGGGGTTGGGTTTATGTCGAATAGGCATAAGACTGTCATCACTGTATTTGCTCGATACTTTGATGTGTGCTATCTCACAATGAGCTCTAAAGGGGGAAGAGGGTATCAACCATGCTTATTTAAAGCACCTGATATCTTTTTCAGGTGTTTTTTGTTTTTTAGATAACTGTAGTATTCATAAGAAAAGGGGAGAAGGAAAATGAAAAAAAGATCAATGTATGCATTGTTTATGTCACTAGCACTAGGAGTCGTTTTAGCAGGATGTGGAAACACAGAATCAACATCGACTGATTCAGATGTGTTAAAAGTAGGAATGGAAGCTGCCTATGCACCGTTTAACTGGACACAGCTAGATGATTCCAATGGGGCTGTTCCAATCCAAGAAAGTGAAGAGTTTGCAGGTGGGTACGATGTGGAAATTGCAAAAAAACTTGCGGACGGATTGGGCAAAGAACTCGTGATTGTAAAAACAGAGTGGGACGGTTTGATCCCGGCACTCGAAACAGGCGTAGTAGATGCCATTATTGCGGGTATGTCTCCAACAGCCGAACGTGCAAAATCGATTGATTTTACGGAACCTTATTACACATCTGATTTGGTTATTGTCGTGAAAAAAGGCAGTCCATATGAAAATGCGACATCAATTCAAGAGTTTAGTGGCGCAAAACTGACCGGGCAACAAGGAACCTTCCACCCTACGGTGATTGACCAAATTGATGGTGTCGTAAAAGATACCGATATGTCTGATTTTTCGGCAATGAGAGTAGCTCTAGAATCAGGCATTATAGATGGGTATGTCTCTGAACGTCCTGAAGGAGTAAGCGCACAAGCAGCAAACGAAAACTTTGTCATGGTTGAATTTGAAGATGGTTTTGAGGCTTCAGCTGAAGATGTAGCAGTTTCAGTCGGAATTAAAAAAGGCCACGACGACATGGTAAAAGAGATGAACGAAATTCTATCTAATATCGCAGAAGAAGAACGCATAAACTTAATGGACCAAGCCATTAAAAATCAACCATCTTCAAAATAGTCTCAAGGAAGTGAAAAAATGAGTTTGACGTTAGCATGGGAATTATTTATTAAAAACTGGCCACTCTTTTTGAGAGGAGCTTCTCAGACGTTATTGATTTCAATTATTGGAACCATAATCGGGGCTCTTATTGGCTTAATCATTGGGGTGATACGGACGATTCCAACACCAAAAACCTCTGGTCGAAAAAGAGTATTGTTTCTTGTAAACAAATTTCTTTCTGCCTATATCGAGTTTTTTCGTGGAACACCGATGATGGTTCAAGCAATGGTCATTTATTATGGGGTAGCCGGGGCATATGGGATCCAGATGAACCGCACGTTTGCAGGGATTTTGATTGTATCTATCAACACAGGTGCCTATATGGCTGAAATCATTCGTGGGGGAGTGTTATCCATTGACAAAGGGCAATTTGAAGCCTCGCAAGCACTCGGGATGACCCATATTCAAACCATGACAAATGTCGTATTGCCACAAGTGATTCGCAATATCTTGCCCGCGACTGGAAATGAATTCGTGGTAAACATTAAAGACACCTCTGTCTTGAGTGTCATTAGTATCACAGAATTGTTTTACCAAACAAAAACCATTACCTCGAGTTCGTTTAAATTTTTTGAACCTTTCCTGATTACATGTATCATCTACTTTATCATGACATATTCAGTCACAAGACTTTTGCGTATGTTTGAAAAGAAACTGGAAGGTCCCGATAATTATTCGATGGTGGGCTACGACGAGCCAGTAGAGATAGTAGAAAATACACAAGAGTCATAAAGAGAAGGTGGACAAGAATACATGGAAAAGATACTGGATATCCAGCATTTAAATAAATCATTTGGGGATCACGAAGTACTAAAAGACATCAGTTTTTCGGTAGATAAAGGAGAAGTAATCTCCATTATTGGTTCTTCTGGATCTGGAAAATCAACGCTCTTACGTTGTATCAATTTACTTGAAGAACCCAATGGGGGAAAAATCATCTACAACGGGACCAATTTGGTAGACGATACAGAACCCATCAACAAGTATAGAGCCAAATTAGGTATGGTTTTCCAACATTTTAATTTATTTTCAAATCACAATGTACTCAAAAATTGTACGGTGGCACAAGTCAAGGTTCTTGGCAGAACGGAAAAAGAAGCAGAAGAGATCGCAAAGAAGTATTTACATGTTGTTGGAATGGGTCAATTTATCCACGCACGTCCTAAACAATTATCCGGAGGACAAAAACAACGAGTCGCCATCGCACGAGCTCTTTCGATGGAACCAGATGTTTTGTTGTTTGATGAACCAACATCTGCGTTGGACCCTGAGATGATTGGCGAAGTGTTAAAAGTAATGAA
>CAYZZA010000093.1:0-3341 GCA_964482685.1 uncultured Carnobacteriaceae bacterium | reverse complement strand
TTCATCCTACGATTGAAATCGCAGGTTTTCTCACTGACGCCCTTGATAAAAAAGAAACTTACATAATAAGGAGTGTGGAGTACAATTAAAAACATCCCAATTACATAGGAGATATGAACAAACAGAAGTGTGCAATCTAAAATTGTCTTGGTTCTTTCCAATTTATCCATAAGCTTCCTTTCACGAAATAGTTCTAAGGGGCTATACATCTACACAGTATTTACACTCATTGATGGTTTAGAAATTGCGAGATGCAAAAGTGTTTATAAAAAAGATTGAATCTCAACCGTGTAGCCATTGTTGTCTTCTAAAAAAAAGTGTTCGATTTGAAAAGTTGAGTTGATTGTAGGGGATGTGTGTGTGCGTACTCCTTTTTTTTGTAGCTCTTTATACGTTTTTTGAACATCTTCTACAAGAAGCGTCAATATCGGATTCTTTTTTTCTCGAACCTTTGGCAGGTGGCTACAAAAGCCGATCGCAGACTGCTCAGTTACTTGATAAATGGTACATGTGGGTTGCTGCTTGTAGATACTCAGTCCTAGATCTTTTCTATAAAATAGATCCGTTGCGCCTAAATCATCTGTCCCTAAAAACACAATCAAGCCGGTATACATTGTTTTATCCTACCCTTCTGTTTAGTTGTCCAGATAGAGTGCACAACCCCTACTTAGAAAAGAAACAACTGCACAAGTGCTCCTAGCAATGAAAGAGACACGATGTATTTACCAACTTGCTTGTTTGAGTTGCGTGTATACAAAAACATGAGGCTTACAACCGCTAGCACTCCCCATAAAACGGCAACAAGTTGAGGACCAGAAAAGTTACTTGGAAGAGACGTGTAGAGAATCCCTACAACAGCGAGTGCTAATACAACATTTCCTCCATACACAACTTTCTCCACAGTCTCTGACATCCCTCCCTTGTATAAAAGTACTTGCATGAGTAAAGCTAGTATTCCTAAACCATAAAATATAAGTTCTAAAACTCCTAATGCCATCTTCTACTTCCTCTTCTAATTGTTTCTTTCCTATACAAACCATGCACATTTATTGCTTAAATATAAATGTTTCCATCTTCTTTTTAATGATCAGTTAGGTTTCATGCACATGGTTTTTTATTCGAAACTTACTTATCTGTGCACGTTCAAGATCATTCCTTCATTTTTCCTGAATAAATATATTCACGTTGGGACAGACTAATTATACTACAATCTCGAATAAAATATCGCAAAATAATCTCTCACATCTTGGCTGTCCATCAAGCGAAGACTGCTTTCTTTGAAGGATTTCTATGCTCCCTATTCAATTGTCTCAAAATAGGCATCTCTTCAAATATTGAAATGGATGCGTATAGAGCTAGACAACAATGTCTTCGTATACACGTGACGAAATCTTCAAAGTGTCCAAGGACTTCCACAACCTCAAGTGCGTTTATCAAGGCGGCGAGACCCTAATTACGAAGAAGGAGTAAGACGCAACTTGTTTTGCTACACAGTACTCATGTTTGGAGGCAGTGTGTGAGTTTTTAATGCCTGTGTTTTGCACAAAACTCTGTTCTTAAGAAAACTTGCTTACACATTTATCAAGACAAGGGCAATGATGGTTAAAAAAATGGCCACTTGGTTTTTCGTAGCCAACTTTTCTTTAAAAATAACGTACCCACCTATATTAATTAAAACAATGCTACCGGCACTATAAATGGGAAAGGCAACGGATGTTTTTAATGTCGCAAGTGATAAAATCAAAAAATATGATGAATATAAATTAGGGATGCCCACAGCGAAACCTGTCAAGATGTCTTTTTTCGTAATTTTTTTCTTTTCTTTAAGCGTGTAAACAAGACTAACTACAAAAGCCATAAAAAAAACTGAAAAGAGAAATACATCTTTAAACTCACTTAGCGCATATTGTTGATAAATTTTATTTGAAAATTCAGCCATCCCACCAAATACAAACAACAATAAAACTGCTGGTTTAACCTCAACTTTTTCTAAAGCATTTGAAGAAACGTTTACAATCACAATCGACACCAAAGACAAAACAATGCCTAGCCATTGGAGGGGTGAAGGGTATTCTTTCCAAATCAGAATAGAAAAGAGCATTGGAATTAAAATTCCAAGCTTTGCAATCATCCCAGATACCCCTACTCCATTTTCTTTGACACTTTTTTGGTAATACATAAACGAGAGGAAAAAGAAAAAACCTGCTATCCCCCCAACGGTAACGCCCCATACCACACTTCCATAAGGAGACAATACTTGTGAAGGCGTTGTAGAAAGGGAGGCAAACTCTTCTCTCAACGAACCTTCACGTGTCACTCCAGATAATACTCCAGTAGATATCACAAGAATAAAACTCGTCATACATGCAATAAAATAATTAGCACTTGTTATAACGTATCGATTTGTATTGGTGCTTTCTGTGTATTTAAAAATAAGAGCAATCGACGAACTACACATAATTGCAAGCAACAAATAAAACATATGCCTCCTCCTTCATTTATAGTTCATAGACTCTATGTACGCATACAAAGATCACACTATGGGTACCTTATAAAGGCGTGCTTTACGCTAAACATTTTTTGCATGCAGTCTTTCAGACAACCACAGCAAAACGCCTTTCTCGATAAAAAATAGACGCTCTTTGTTCAAGGATACCGCTGGGATCCATTTATCTTCTTAAGCAAAAAAACCGACTGTTTGAATAGCCACATGACTATCCAGGACTAGTCGTAGCTTAGAGATCACGCCTCTTTGTCTAAATCGGTTTGTCCTGTCTGATAAGCAACCGCTGTTCCATACACGATCACTTCTGCTGCTCCTTGCATAATCGCAGCTGACGTATAGCGAATATTGACGACCGCATCTGCGCCTAGACCAGCGGCTTCTTCCACCATCCTCTTTGTAGCAATCGCTCTTGCCTCATTCATCATATCTGCATACGACTTCAGTTCGCCGCCAATAAGTGTTTTAAGGCCTTGGGAAATATCGCTACCCAAATGTTTCGACTGAACCGTACTTCCACTTACTATGCCTAACATCTCAAGTTCTTTTCCAGTTATGTACTCCGTAGTCACTAACATCATTCCAATCTTCCTCCTCTATTTCTTATTTGCTTAAAAAAATCCAAAAAATTATTTCGCCAAACTGAATGACCATTATTTTTAATGGATATACTCAGACATGAGCCCGTTTTGATTTGTTCGTTTTTCTTTATTTTTACACGGTGTCTTTAAACTTCCCTGAAAGCTTGTCTACTCAGTAAACCTCCTTAGCCGTCATGAGTCTCCTAAAGACAACTCTGCTTATTTTGCGCATCGTTTTATCGCTTTATTTTAACACA
>CAYZZA010000092.1:0-3447 GCA_964482685.1 uncultured Carnobacteriaceae bacterium | reverse complement strand
TAGGATACAAGCGTTTCAAAAACGAGACTTACCTCGTTCCACCGCCACTTCCACCACCAAAAGAGCCACCCCCTCCACCCATGCTCGAAGACCCTCCTCCTCCGCTTGCACGAATAGCCGATTCCGAGACTGTTCGAGATAACTGGCTTGCATAATACAGTGAGCCAGTGTGGTAGACACTTTCTGATTCATACTCAGGATAAACTTTTTTAAACTCCTTCATCACTTCTTCAGTGATGCCAAAAAAACCAGCCCAAATCATCCATTTATCCCATAAAGCCACGTTGACTGACCCTTGCTCGTTCAAGAGTGAGTAGTCAGAAAGGTAGTTTACAAATTTGTAGATGCGTTCTTCTAATTCTTGTGCTTTGGGTGTATGCACATGTATTTCTTTGGTAAAAAAGAGCAGCATTTTTTTCTGTTCTATTAGGATATATCCTTGCTTTTCCAACAGCTTCAAAGACTGATCCTTCATGTCTGCTGTCCAATCTTCAATCTCAGAGGCATGTTTGTTTGCCCACTCGCTAAATTCTTTCCCTTCTAACACTTGATTGTCTCCTGCGGCCTCTTTTAACATATCAAAGAGTTTTCCTTCCAAATTTTCTTGACTAGGTACGCCTGATTGAACAGTTAAGTGTGTGGTTTCTTTTTTGAAAAACTTACCCGTTTCTACTTGAACTGCTTGAATGTGTCCTTCATAAATCCATTTCAATAAATACCCTGTTAACAATTCCTCGAAATCGGTTAATCCCATCGTATAAAGAAGGTAGTAAATATCACTGACTGGACCTGGATAAGGCAGCTCACGGTAGTATTCTTCTTTAAACTGAGGTTTAAACACTCCTTTATCCCCATCAGAGCGAATGGCACGCGCCACAAACGCAACTACCGCTGCAAAAGGCAGCAGAAGCCACACGAGGTTCGACAGAATAAAATCAAAAAATTGCGCAAACACTCCCTTAGGCTCAGCGGAACCTGTTTCCGAACCATAGTCACTGCCTTCTTCTGCCTTTTGCCTGATTTCTTCGAATGTATCCAGCAAACGAGCGCCGGTTTGGAACGTGTTTGGTGGAAATTGGACAAGGACAGTAACATAATTATCGGTCTCCAAAGCCCCCTCACTCACAGCCTGAATGCGCGTGTCCACAAATTCAATCCTGCCTTCATACCCATACGCCCAAATCTTTTCTTCGGAAGGACGAAATGCTTTCTCACTTTCAATCTGTACTTCTACCTGTTCTGCGGGCATGTTGGTTTGATCATTGACAAACCGCCAAAAAAGAATCTGTTGGTCGTCTTTTGTTTGTTTAATAAAGTCTGTGACAGTGTAGGACACCGTATATGTATGCTCCCCATACTCACCAATGCCCCAACTCAGTTCATACCCAGCCTCGGTAGGAATCAATCCATTTTTAAAGGCTTTTTCTTCTCTGGACCACTCCAAATCCCATGTATCCACAAATTCATACTCAGTGCCATTTTCTGTGACGACAAAATCCTTAATTTGTGAATTGCCCAAATTGCCAATTACAATGTATTGTTCGGTCCCTTCTTGAATGGTCACAAGACGTTCTTCTGTAATTCTGGCACTCCCATCTCCGTTTATATATACGTGAATGGAAAGATTTTCCAATACATTTTCTGCTGCTTCCACTTTTTGGTGAGACACAAAAATAAGAAACAGAAAAGCAAAACCGATTTGAACAAGCAAGCGTCGTTTCTTCATAGTGCCTCCTTTACTCCCAAGTGGGCATCTCCTGTTTAGACTGTGTTCCTTCAAAATAACGTTTTTCCGTAAACGAAAACAAATTGGCTAATGCACTAGAGGGAAAGACTTTTATCTTTCGGTTGTAGCGCGTTACCGTATCGTTGTAGATCATACGTGATTGACGTACATTGTTTTCATATTTGTCTATTTTTTCCATTGATGTCTGGTAGAGTGTACTTGCTTTTAAATCTGGATAGGCTTCTGAAACAGCCAACAAACGCCCCATGACTTGTCCAATCTGAGCCTCGGCTTCTTCCATTTCGGCAATGGAGCTCTCTCGGGTAATGGCTGTTCGTTGACGAGTTACTTGTTCTAATATCTCAGCTTCTTGCTTGGAGTAGTCTCGTGTAGCTTGAATGACGCTCTTGATGGCGTCCCATCTTGATTCAATCTGAACAGCAATTTGAGACTTGGCATTGCTCACTCTCTCTTCCACTCGTACAAATGAGTTATAGGTCCCCAGTGCCCAAATGAGTGCAGCAAAGACAACGGCGATTATTCCAACGATGTATCCCATGTCTATTCCTCCTTTAGTCATTTATAAATATACTTTATTATCTCATTTTGTTCTCATCCTGTCTCTTTTTAGACTTTCAAGCCGATTATTTTCGATAGATACCCTTTTTCTTTTAAAAAAGAGGAGGTGCGTGAACCATCTCTTCTTTATTCTTTTACATAAAGACCAATCATTCTCGCAAATCCAATCGCTTGTTCGCGTGATACACGTAAACCAACGAGGTCTTTTTGGGTAACTGTAAGGTGGTCAAATGTACTGTCACTCACATCCATCCCGTTGAGTTCGGTATGTGAAAAGTTAGCTCCATCCAAAGAAGACATATGGATAGCAACGTCTTTAAATATGCAGTCAAAAAAATCTGTTTTTTTCAAAAAACATGCCTCAAACATAACACGCTTTAATGAAGCATAACTAAACGAACTAAAGTCCAGGACAGACATGGTGAACCGAACATTTCCAAGACCAGCCTCTCCAAATTGAGTGCCCATCATTTTCGTGTCTTTAAACTGAACACGATGAATCAAACTATGTGTAAAATCTAGATTTGATAGGTTACACGTGTCAAACACCACATCCGTTAATTCAATTCTCGCAAAATTGACATCTTGAAACACCACATTCCGAAACACCACTTGAGAAACGTCAGCCCGTTCGAGCATCACCCCAGAAAGTGTACAATCTGAAAGCTGACACTGTGAAAGCGTACGGTCTTCGTAGTTAAACAAATCCTCAAACTCTCCTTCTTGTAAAAAAGGCGGAAGTTTAGGTTGTTGAATTAGTTTAGCCGACACTTGATCACTTCCTTTTTTTATTTTTCACGATAGAACAACGTACTTAGACTTTGCGTATGTACCCCTATCCTATACTTAACCCTGTATTTTTTCTTTTGTTTACACCCCTCCTACTTTCTAATTGCTTGTGCATAAAGAGAGGAGGAATGTTTGTAATAGGACACCCACATGTCTCCTTTTTTAGAAAAAAACTAGAAAAAGTATTTAAACAGAGTGATTTATTGCTATACTTGATGTACAGACAACTTACCCACTATAGCATGCTACTCAAATGAACCAATAAACTCTTTTTAATCCCACTCCCTTTTTTTCTTTCCTTGAATTGTAAAATTAAGCTAGAAAAATAAAAAACCATTTGTGATACACTCTCA
>CAYZZA010000091.1:0-3552 GCA_964482685.1 uncultured Carnobacteriaceae bacterium | reverse complement strand
CGTCTTTTAATAAAGGAAGAAAAAGAGGAATCTGTACGAAAATAAGATTCTTTTATTTAAATTGAACATTCGAAAATTTGTATATGTGAAGAAATACGTATAGAAAGCCTGTTTTTTGATGAAATAAAGGGTTCAATCGTACACAAACCATTCGAATATGATATAATTTAAAAACTAGAGTCAACGTAGATTGACCTATGCGCAAAATACGTTGTTCAAAAGGTAATAAGGAGCGGTTCGTATGAACGAACGCTCTTTTAAACCCAAAAACAGCATGTTTTGTGCCTGAACCGTTCAAGTTGGACTACCGATTTGAAAATATGAACAAAAAGGAGACGGACAACAATGAAGAAAAAGAAAGTATTAGCAGGTGCACTCGTCACAATGGGGATTTTTCTAGCTGCGTGTGGAGGAAGCAAAGATGAAAAGGTCGTTATTTTTTCCAGTGGATTCGATTACGAGAACGAATTTTATTTAGAAAAACTAAACGAAAAATTCCCTGACTATGATATTGTCTTAGAATATATGGGAACCGGTAACCATGCCGCAAAACTAAAATCAGAAGGCGTCAACACAGAAGCCGACATTACAATTGACTTAGAAGCCGAATATTTGGAAATGTTGGAAGAAAGTTTAGCCGATCTGTCCGACTACGATTACTCTGTTTTTGCGGATGACGTCATTCCAGAAGAAAAATTCTATTTGCCAGCTTTGCGTAACAGTGGAGCCATTGTGTTAAACATGGACGTCTTAGAAGAAAAAGGAATCGCTGAACCAACGTCATATGAAGACTTATTGAAAGATGAGTACAAAGACCTAATTTCTATGCCAAATCCAAAATCTTCCGGAACTGGGTATGTGTTCTTGAAGAGTTTAGTCAATGCATGGGGAGAAGACGAAGCGTTTGCGTACTTTGATGATCTTAGTTCAAACGTCTTACAATTTACTTCATCTGGATCGGCTCCTGTAAACTCGCTTGTACAAGAAGAAGCCGCTGTTGGGTTTGGGATTATCTCACAAGCTGTGGAAAGCATCAACAAAGGCGCAAACTTAAAAATTGTCTTTTTTGAAGAAGGTGCCCCATACAACATTTATGGACACGCAATGATTAAAGGAAAAGAAGAACGTGAAGCGGTAAAAGATGTCTTTGATTACTTCTACGAAGAATTGATGCCTTTGAACAACGAGAAGTTTTACCCAGAATTGTTATACAAAGACAAAACGATTGCGATTGAAAACTACCCAGAAAACATTCAATACGCAAACATGGAAGGAAATACACCGCAAGAAAAAGAAAGGTTGCTAGATAAATGGACACATTAAAACCTGTAAAATTGGAAGTCAAAAACCTGACCAAGGATTTTGGCGCCAACCGTATTTTGGAAGACATCAACTTCCAACTATATGAAGGCGAATTTTTGTCTATCCTTGGCCCTTCGGGCTGCGGGAAAACAACCTTGTTGCGGATATTGTCCGGCCTAACTGCGCCAACCTCCGGAACGATTTGGAAAGACGGCGAAGACATTACCACTGTGTCTCCGTCAGAGCGAAAAATGGGCATTGTGTTTCAAAACTACGCATTGTTTGAAAACATGACGGTCTTAGAAAACGTCGAGTACGCCTTAAAAATCAACCCACAATTAAAAGAAGGCTCCAGAAAAAGAGCCACGGACATTCTAGAGCTCGTGGGACTTGGTGCGCAATTGTCCCAAAAACCAGACAGCTTATCTGGAGGGCAGCAACAACGGGTTGCGATTGCCCGGACGTTGGCACTGAACCCAGAAATCATCTTGTTTGATGAACCGATGTCCGCACTCGATGTGGATACGAGACTCACATTGCGTCAAGAAATCAAACACATTCAAGAAACATTTGGCACCACAATGGTGTATATCACGCACGACCAAGAAGAAGCGTTTGTCTTGGCAGACCGTATTATGGTGATGAACAAAGGACATATCGAGCAACTCGATGCACCGGAGACCATTCTAGACCATCCAGCCAGTCCGTATGTCCAATCGTTCGTGGTAGACAATTTAAACATGAAAATCAACTCGTTGAGAAAGTTTGCAAGGTGATGACGATAGAGAAAAAAAAGAACACCCTCACGGTTACAAAAGTAGTCTTAGCGTTGTTTTTTGTGGCGACTGTCTTTTTGCCCCTGAGCAAAATGTTTTCGTTGATTACCGTCAGCGAAGCCATGCGGTTGTTTTCGTCGGGGCAATTCAAAACGGCTCTGAGGAACACCCTTTTGACTAGTTTGACCGCTAGTCTCATTTCATTGAGTCTGGCCATGACGTTGTCATGGGCCGTCATTCGTACAAACGTCAAACGTAAAAAACTCTTGATCTTATTGTTGACGCTGCCCATGTTTATCCCGTCGATTTCACACGGGATGGGTTTGATTCTTCTCTTAGGAAAGAATGGGCTCATCAACAACTTCTTTAATTTAAACATCAACATCTACGGATTCTGGGGCATTGTCTTTGGTTCTTTGTTGTATTCGTTCCCGGTTTCGTTCTTGATGTTCAATGACACCTTAATGTACGAAGACTATACGTCCTATGAGGCGGCTACCATGCTAGGCTTTTCCTCTTGGGACAAATTCAAAGAAATTACGTTTCCATACTTACGAAAACCCTTGATCGGGATTTTCTTTGCGAATTTCACATTAATCGTGACCGATTACGGAGTACCCTTGATGGTAGGGGGAAAAGTCACGACCTTGCCGGTCTTGATGTACCAAGAAGTTATTGGGCTCTTAGACTTTAGCAAAGGGGCAATGATTGGGTCTGTATTGTTGATTCCAGCCTTGATTGCGTTTTTGTTTGACGTATTGAACAAAGACAAAGGCAATTTATCTTTTACACGTAAAGACTTTGAAATCGCAGACAACCCACTTCGTGACCGCGTGAGCTTAGGCCTCATCTCGCTTGTCGGTCTGGCTGTGTCGCTGCCACTCTTTGCGTTTGGGTTTTTGGCCTTTACGTCATCGTATCCGTACAACACGTCGTTTACATTTAAAAACGTCCTCGATACGATGAACATGGGCGGCACAAAGTTTTTAATGAACTCCATTGTGATTTCGGTCTTTGTGTCTGCGTTAGGGACGCTTTTGGCGTACACAACCGCATATTTCACAACGCGTGTCCCAAGCAAATCGTCTAACGTGTTGCATTTGATTTCAATCGGTACTTTGGCAATTCCTGGAATTGTTTTAGGGTTGTCCTATGCCTTATTTTTCCAAACAAGCCCGATTTACGGAACGTTAGCGATTTTGATCCTCGTCAACATGGTCCACTTTTTTGCGTCTCCCTATTTGTTGATTTACAACTCACTCGGGAAATTAAATGGACATTTAGAAGATGTGGGACTTACATTAGGCATCAGTCGTCTACGCATTATCAAAGACGTATTGGTGCCCCAAACCAAAGACACCATTTTAGAAATGATTGCGTACTTTTTTGTCAACTCCATGGTTACCATTTCGGCCGTCTCTTTTTTGGCGACCGTCAACAACAAACCTTTATCCTTGTTGATCAATCAGTTTGA
>CAYZZA010000090.1:0-3562 GCA_964482685.1 uncultured Carnobacteriaceae bacterium | reverse complement strand
AACCAGTGACCCCTACCTTGTCGAGGTAGTGCTCTCCCAACTGAGCTAAGGAACCTTTTTTGTTGCTCACTTATCGATTATACCTAACGAATGTCCTTTTGTAAAGCCTTTTCCAAGTAAACATACTTCTGTAGCGTGTTTCTCACTCTATTTTATGATATTCTTAGAGGGACGATTGTTTAGAAAGGACACATATATGAAGCCATCTCCTTTTTCAAGATTTTATAAAAAAGAATTTCACGAAAGAATTGAAACCCTTAAAAATGCCGGTGTATTGTCCCACTCCGATGCCGATACATTGGGACGCGATGCCTTGACTTTGCCAAGAGAAATCGCCGAACATATGATTGAAAATCATATTGGCTCGTACAGTTTGCCTTTAGGTGTTGCGTTTCATTTTTTTATTGATCAAAAAAACTACACCGTTCCTATGGCCACAGAAGAACCTTCTGTGATAGCGGCCGCAAATTATGCGGCCAAAGTGATTGCGCGTTCTGGTGGATTTCACACACACATTGAAACTAGACACATGATTGGACAAGTTGCTTTAAAAAACATTTCCGATACCGACACCGCTACACGCGAGGTCCTTGCACATAAACAGGCACTCTTACGTGTAGCCAACGACAGCCATCCTTCAATTGTCAAACGCGGGGGAGGCGCTGTTGAGCTAGAAGTCCGAGTCATTCCCGAAAACAATACAGAACAGACACCTGCTTTTTTTGTTCTTCATTTTTTTATTGATACAAAAGAAGCCATGGGCGCAAACATTGTGAACACTATGATGGAAGCTGTGAGTCCGTTGTTAGAAGAACTCACAGGCGGAACAGCACTTATGGGTATCCTCACCAACTTTGCTACCGAATGTTTGGCTACCACTACATGCTCAATTCCAACACACTTGCTGCGTTCTGCACGCTTTAGTGGCGAAGAGGTACGTGATCGAATAGTTGAAGCCAACCAATTTGCCATTGCTGATCCGTATCGAGCCACTACCAATAACAAAGGCATTTTCAACGGAATCGATGCCGTTGTTATCGCAACTGGAAACGATTGGCGCGCAATCGAAGCCGGGGGGCATGCCTATGCGGCGCGAAATGGCCGCTACCAATCCTTGTCCAAATGGTCTGTTGGAGAAAATGGTGACTTAGTTGGCACGCTTACCTTGCCTTTGCCTGTAGGAACAGTTGGTGGATCCATCTCAGTACATCCACATGCTCTGCTAGCCAAGCGAATTTTACAATTTGAATCTGCTAAAGAACTTGAAGCGATTATTGTGTCCGTTGGTCTGGCTCAAAACTTTGCGGCCTTAAAAGCTTTGGTCACAGACGGGATTCAACAAGGACACATGAGCCTACATGCTAAGTCATTGGCTCTATCTGTCGGGGCAACAGGGGAGGAAATTGAACATGTGGCCGCACAATTAGCAAGCTCCCCTCATATGAATCAAGAAACAGCTTTACTATTGCTAACAGAATTTAGAGAACATGAAAAAAGCCTTGACTAGAGTCAAAGGCTTTTTTGTATGCAAGAGAGTCCCATTTCTGCTGGATTTGATCCCGCTGCATTTTATTTTATGTGTTTTTTTCTCTCTTTTATGAACCTTTGTAGACTGTTTTGTTTCAATCTACCTATTCAATAAACCACTTAAAATGTATACGACTCTATTAGTTGTTTGATGCTATATGTTTGGGCAAATTGACGCAAGAGATTCTTTATTGCGGTATCTGACAGCGTTCCTTTTTTAAAGCGTGTCAGATACCCAGCATACTTCAAACGTTCTTTTTCAGTAACATGAAGTTTTAATTGAGCCCACATTTTCTCCAAAACTAGAAGTGTCTGTTCAGGTGTTGGTTCTTTTTGACGTGCTTCATCAATCAAAGAATAAAAACGGATGACTGGAGGTCTATTTTCTTTTCCAAGCAATGTCTCAATCTCTTTGTGAAGAGCCGGAGACCGTTCCAAGACAGCATATTGATACAGACTCCACTCTTCTTTTAACGACGACCAACCACGTTCAGGTTCTAAAACTTGGAGGACCTTTAATGCGGACAAATTCTTGTCTTTTACTTCTAACATGATGTCTACATCCACAGACAATGACTCATAAAAAGGAACAAACTTAGTTAAATGAATCGTATCCGAATGTCCTCCTGGTTTGCGGTTCATTCCTTGTTGAGAGTAATGGACTTTTTGTCGTCCGTCTATTTTTTTCCAGGTTTTCCCCGCTTCTATAATCCAATCTGCATCCGTTTTGTCCACATCCGCTGGCAATAACGCATTGTGGAGATTGTCATACACAACCGGAGCACCCGTTTGGGCAAAAAGAGTCAATACACCCGCAATCGAATACGAGACATCATCGTTTTCAATAATTAGTCGCTCCGTAATCACAGACGGAAGACGTTTGTACACCTCAACAAATCGAGTCATTGCTTGAGATTTGTCTCCATATACTCCCCCAACATGTAAAATGATTTTGCTAGCTGGTGTGGTATGCAAGCTGTTTAACAATTGAGCATGATACAGTAATTCTTTCACTGCATTGTCGACAACTTCTGGGTTGGGTGAATTGAGAACCGTATATTGTCCAGGGTGCATCGATACACGAATGCCTGTCTCTTTAATTTGCTCGCCTAATGCATCTAACTCTTCTTTGAATAGATCCCACCACTTTAGCTCATTGATGGGACTAGAAGCAAAAGGAATCAAGTTAGAACTGATTTTCGAAACATTTTAATCCCTTTTTGATGATTGTAAGCCAGAATCGTGGACAATGATGCTAAATTATGCTGAATAATGTCTAATAAACGCTCAGGTGTTGCACTTTTTGCCATACACGTCTGCAAAGAAGTATTTGGCACTCCATGCGCGAGTGATGCATATCCAATCTTCATCTATTTCTCCTCTCTTAGTCAACACGAAGGGGCTTGATTCCCTAAACACGATGGGTTCCACCTCGTGAAGCTAGTTAAAATAAAAATAAAGTAAGAATGTTCTTTTTATTCTTCTACAACGCATTACTTATGGTAAGATGGAGGGGTAATGTAAAAAAAATAGGAGGCTATCACATGACTGAAAAAACACTTGTTTTAATTAAGCCAGATGCTGTAAAACGCAATCTAATTGGAAAGATTTTAACAGAATACGAAAGAAACGGGTTGAAAATTGTAAACATGAACATGCTTACAGCTTCAACTGAAACAGCTGAAAAACACTATGCTGAACACAAAGAAAGACCTTTCTTTGGTGAATTGGTCGAATACATCACAAGCAGCCCACTTGTTGCTTTTGTTGTAGAAGGCGAAGACGCTATCAGCCGTGTACGTGCATTGAACGGTGCAACAAATCCTGCAGATTCAGGCGACAACACAATCCGCGCTCTATACGGAATCAGCTTGTCTGAAAACACAGTTCACTCTTCAGACTCTCCTGAAAGTGCAGCAAAAGAAATTTCAATCTGGTTTCCATAAAACACGCTAGACTAGCTAGGACATCATGTCCTAGCTTTTTTTATTGCTTTCTGATAAAAATTAGTGGCTGATTTAGACGTTTAACATCG
>CAYZZA010000089.1:0-3572 GCA_964482685.1 uncultured Carnobacteriaceae bacterium | reverse complement strand
ATAGCCAAGCCGCAGGGGACATTATGGAACAAGAAGCTCACATATCCACTTGGTATGTAGGGGGACACTCGCTTGGAGGTGCGATGGCTGCTTCATTTGCTGAAAAAAACCCTACCCGTTTAAATGGGTTAATCCTTTTAGCCGCTTATGCTTCCAAAGACCTAACCTTTACAGAGTTACATACGCTATCTATTTACGGGGACAACGACACAGTTTTAGACTCCACCACTTATCAAGAAAACCGTGTCTATTTGCCTAATTTAGAAGAAGTACTCTTACCCGGTGGAAACCATGCACAATTTGGAGTATACGGTTCTCAAGATGGCGATAGTCCTGCGACTCTTTCTGCTTTGGATCAACAGCGCCAGACCGTTGAAGCTATCGCATCGTTTATTAATGAAACTTCTCCTTAGTCACTCAGTTCAAACTTTATGTATTTCATTTCTTCTAGTATATGTTCTTTTGGTGAGACAAAAAGGAGATTCATCAATTGATTCTCCCACACAAGCGTTCATCCTATTTTTATGACATCTGCCTCTTTATCCAACATACAAAAACCACTTTCATGACTTAGGGTAGTCGTTAAGAAAGTGGTTTTTGTGGTTTTTGTGGTTTTTGTGGTTTTTGTGGTTTTTGTGGTTTTTGTGGTTTTTTCTATTTCGTTTTTGTCTTTGCTACAGTCATGTCTGTGTTTTTTAAAGCATAGTTGTTAATCAAAAACAAAAGAACAGGCATCAATAAATCATCTGTATACCCAAGCAGTGGAATTATATCCGGAATCAAATCAAAGGGACTGATTATATAAACGAGCATTGCTAGGAGTATCCATTTTTTCTTCTTGCTTGTGCGTATTGGAAACAACGAGGAGTTTGATGTGGGTTCTTGCGACAACATGGCTTCTTTTTTGTGTGTACGTTCCTTCATTTTTCCACACCCTTCTTTCTATTTGCTGTTCTTTATTTAGTTTAACAGTTTATTTGTTTCATACATCCATCTAAAGACGGATATTAAGAGATCCTTTTGTCTGTGTAGACGCAAAAAAACAGCCTCTCTTATTCAATAAAAGAGGCTGTTTCTTTCTTACAGAAGCTTTTGAATATCTTTTTCAATGTTAATAGGATCTGTCGTGGGCGCATATCGTTCTACAACATTTCCTTTGGAATCTACTAAAAACTTTGTGAAATTCCATTTTATTTTATCGCTTAAAAATCCTTTTTCTTGATTTTTTAAAAAAGTGTACAGTGGGGATTCATCCGGTCCATTCACATCTACCTTTGCAAACATAGGAAAGGATACTCCATAATTCATTTGGCAAAACTCGATTGTTTTGTCAATATCATCGTATTCTTGGTTTTGAAACTGTCCACATGGAAAACCCAACACGACAAATCCTTCGTCTTTGTAAGCCTGATATAGGTGTTCAAGACCTTCGAATTGTGGAGCAAACCCGCATTTGCTAGCTGTGTTGACAACTAGCACTACTTTGCCTTCGTATTCTTTCAAATCTTGCTCGGTCCCATCAGTTTTTTCAACCTTAAAATCATACAACGTTTTCATCTTTATTCCCCTCTCTTTCTAATTATAACCAATCTGTTCTTATTCTTAAATGATAACACTTTTCTATTTTAATCAAAAAAAAGAAAAGTCCGCTGGAGCTCAACTTTTCTTGTTTACCTATTTAGGGAGCTATTTCAATGATTAATACTTAAACTTATGGACATTTTCTTTAATTGTTTCTGCCTGTCTTGCTAATTCTTCACTGGTACTTGCAATTTCTTCCATTGAAGCTGTTTGTTCCTGTACAGACGCTGCCGCTTCTTCTGTACCTGCAGCATTCTCTTGTGAAATAGCGGCTAAATTATTCATAATTTCTATAACCACTTCTTTTTTATTCTCCATTAGATGTGCATTGTTTTCAAGAACCACTACACCTTCACGGATGTGCTCGACCGCCTCTGAAATTCCAGTAAATGCTGAAGAAGTATGTTCAACACTTTCATTCTGTGCTTCAACAATTTTCTTGGCTCCGCCTATAGACGATACAGCTATTGCGGTTTTCTTTTTTAATTCTGTAATTATTTTCATAATTTCATCTGTGAATTTAGCCGATTCCTCAGACAGCTTTTGTACCTCATCTGCTACTACAGCAAATCCTCTTCCTGAGTCCCCTGCTCGTGCAGCTTCAATTGCCGCGTTTAAAGCTAAGAGTTGTGTTTGGTCTGCGATGTCTCGTATTTTTTGACTTCCTTGTGATATTTGTTCCACACTTTCATTTGTATCGAGAATGGTGGTATACACTTCATTTGATATTTCTTCGTTGTCTTCTGCTGTTTGGTTCAATAATTTTATGTAATTTCTTCCTTCTTGAATCAATTTTTCTACAATTTCTGATTCTTTAGATAGCTGTTCTACTAATTTAAAATCTTGTTCAATATAGGTGCCCAATTCTTGCGCATTTTCTGCCCCTTTAGACGTCTCTTGTGCTTCAACAGAGGCACTATTTGAAATCTCATCAATCACGTGTGCAACTTCTTCTGATGCTGCAGACGATTGCTCCGTAGTTGCAGACAGTTCTTCCGAAGATGCTGCCACTCTTTCAGAGACGCACGCAATCTCCTCCACAATATTTTGCACTTTTCCTACAAACAGATTGAAACTTGTTGCAATTATTCCAATTTCATCTTTACTTGTCACCTCTACACGCGACGTCAAATCTCCGTCGTTTGTCGATAGCTCATCTAGTTTTTCAGTCACAATTCCTAAGTTTCTAATCTTATACCCCAACATAGTAAATGTGCTTCCAATTAAAACAACCACCGCTCCAATAAGGCCAAAGACAAGAAACATTTGATTCCTTGAATTTTTTGTAGCATTTTCTGAGAAAATCGCTGCTGTTGCATTTATTTCATCTATAAATTGCTCTGTATACCCTGAAACTTCAGCTATGGTGGTGTTGTATTGGTCATCATACAACATCTTCCGCGCATTTTCATAATCTCCAAAAGAAGCCAAATCCATAGCGGCTTCTTCAATTTTTTCGAGATCGTGTGAGATTGTATTGGCTTGTTCAATAAGTTTTAATTGGTTTTCCTCAACTCCTATTTCAATTAGCTGAGCCATTACGCCTTCACGTCTTTGTGTGTCGTTCACTTCTGTTTGATAATTGTTGTAGTATTCTACTTCTCCATATTGGACATAGTTACGTGCTTGATCTGTTAAAAAGAGGGAGACTAATTGCAATTCAGATCCTAATGCTTGGGTTTCACGTTGTTCTGCCCTCGCTTGTCTTTCCGCTTTCAAATTACTATCTAATAGAAAAATTGACCGAATCATAACAACAATAATAACCGCATAAACTACTGCCATTGTTTTTAACATTGTAGATATTTTCATATGTATTCCTCCTAAAAGATCAAACGAACAGGTCTCCCTTTCGCGTATATCTTTATCATCGGATGAATTTTTTAAAAATTAAGCTTATTTAAACATTTTTTCGCATATATTATTATGTATAAATATTGTACATATTATCTATACATGTACAATAAAATCCTCTCAACCTACATATTTTT
>CAYZZA010000088.1:0-3701 GCA_964482685.1 uncultured Carnobacteriaceae bacterium | reverse complement strand
GGTGACGACATGTTCGGGGCCAACGGTTCCATTGAAACTCCGGTAAGAGCTTCAAATTCACTGTTGGCTGTGCCTCCTCCAATACTTGGCGCTAAAGCATAGCCGAATGCGGTGCGCTCTTCTAACTGGCGTGTAAACGGAATGGGATCTGCCGACGCGAAGACGCCTTGTATCCGCAATGGATCTGAGAAACTCTCGTTCATAATAAAGACCACATTCACATCGTCTAGTGTCTTTGTACGAGTGCGGTTTAGTTCACTTGCTTTTTGTGTATACGTCTCTTCAATTTTTTGAACCGCCAAACGGGAATATCCTTCCGGTTGCTCAATCGGAGCAAACGTTAAATTATATAAAAACCCACCTACAAAACCATTGTTGTAGTAGTTCATTTGTTGGCTATATGGAATCCAATATGCGTATGGGTCATACGCTGCCCTGACTTTGTTGCCGGATTGATTAAAAAATCCAACATAGATAAGGGCAGCTGTTGAAAAAACAAATCCGAGCATTCGGAGTGTCTTTTTTGTGCGGTACGAAAAAGACGACTTTTTTCGTTTGCTTCGTGCAAGTCCAAAATAGACCAACACGCCTAAAAAAACCAACACAAACCCGAGAAACAATCGTTGTGGAGGTGAAATCATGTTGAGAAGAAAAGGAATTTGCCTCACCATTTTAATGTCATTTGGATAAAAGGGTTCTTGTTGGGTATTCATTTTGTAATACGTAGCCGCGCCTGCCATGCTCGACAAAAAAAGCACACTGACACTGCCTACCCATTTATTGCCGGTAGCGGTCGTAAACCATACATACAATACAAACAAAATAAGAGTACTCAATAGGAAAAGCTCCGTATGCCAGTGAACCGCGAAATTGTATACGAGTGACGCATCCAACTGATTTTGAGTGAATTGAAGAAGTAAATTGGCCACAATCGCCGTCCCAATTCCAGTTCCTGTTGCCTTAAGATAAGCCTTTACTGATGTTTTTTCTTCATGCATGTGCTGTTTTCTTTGATTTTGGTTACTTTTTTGATGAACTCTTTTTTGTGTGTGGGATTGCGTCATAGTTCTTTCGTCCTTTCCACTTAGTGCTCCGTCTCCCAGAAATGATCGAACATCGTAATGGGCATGTGACGTTTGTGCATGGACTGTGTGTACCAACGTTCTATTGTTTGAGCCGCTTTATCCGAAATTTGTTTTCCTTCCAAATAATCATCAATGTCATCATAGGTGACTCCTAATGCTTCTTCATCTGATTGACCTGGTTTTTCGTCTTCTAAATCCGCTATCGGAACCTTCATAATCAAATGAGGTGGGGCGTTTAATGCTTTTAGCAACTGTCTACCTTGTCGTTTATTTAAACGAAAAAGAGGCAGCACATCGCTTCCACCATCCCCAAATTTAGTGAAAAAACCAGTAACACGTTCAGCTGGATGATCTGTCCCTACGACTACGCCGCGACGTTCACCTGCCAGGCTATATTGAACAATCATGCGCATACGCGCTTTGGTGTTGCCAATATTAAAATCACTGAGCGCCACACCAGCGTCAACCAAAGACGCAACCGAGGCATCTACAGACGGTTTGATGTCTACACGAAAGGTTTCGTCTGGTTCAATCCACGTAACCGCATCAGCGGCGTCTTGCTCGTCTGCTTGAATCCCATAAGGCAAGCGGACAGCCAAGAAGCGGTACCGCATATCTCCTGTTTCTTTTCGCAGGTCTTCCACAGCCAATTGGCAGAGTTTGCCTGCTAGAGTAGAATCTTGCCCACCACTAATGCCAAGCACCAGCGTGTGTAAAAAGGGATGGGCACGCAAATAGGCTTTCAAAAAGTCGACGGAACGAGTGATTTCTACGTTAGGGTCAATCTGTGGCTGGACATGCATGCTTTGAATAATCTCGTCTTGGAGAGTAGACATAGTGTTCTCCTTTCTAGTTTTGCTTATGACTTAGACTGGACTCTGCCAAATGTGTTTCATTCAGCATTCTTTTTTCTCTTTTACCATGTGGTGTCATTTTTTCCAAACAAGCAAACTATCTTTTGGACAGTCTTTGTGTCCGTTTTATTTTGATGAGTAGCGTTCTTGGTAAGTCTGGATTAAACCCATTTTCGTATCATAGAGCTTTTGGGATAAATCTACTGGATACGGTTCAGGGTTTAATGTACGGGTATACTCTTCCCAATGTTCATGGAGACTCCAGGTTGCATACGCTTTGATGTCTTCCAAAGAAGGCAAGTCATACACCAGCTCTCCTTCCACAAAGATGTCCACCAGTAACGGGCGAGCGGTAAAGTTGGTGACGGTTTTGTTGATGTATGGGTGTTGCGGATGAAAGAGGTACAATCCTTTTGTTTCATCAGGCTGTTCGGTAGAAAACCCAATGTAATCGCCTTCTGTTCGCCCTGTGTCCTTTGAGACAATGCGCCATACTTGTTTTTTTCCAGGCGTCGTAATCTTTGCAACGTTGCTTGTCAATTTCATTGTATGTTCCATCGTGCCATCTTCCTTTTCAACCGACACCAATTTGTACACAATCCCCAAAGCTGGTTCGTCATAGGCTGTGATCAACCGTGTTCCAATGCCCCACACATCAATTTTTGCGCCTTGCATCTTTAAATTAAGCATGGTTTGCGTGTCAATGTCATTGGACACAAACACTTTAGCCTCTGTAAATCCAGCTTCATCCAACTGTTGGCGGACACGTTTGGATAAGTAAGACAAATCTCCACTATCGAGGCGCACACCTAAAAATTCAATGGCGTCGCCCATCTCTCTTGCAACACGAATGGCACTTGGGACTCCGGACTCTAGTGTGTTGTACGTATCGACTAAAAAGACACATTTTTTATGTGTTTCAGCGTACGCTTTAAACGCTTTGTAATCATCCCCATACATTTGGACAAATGAATGTGCGTGCGTCCCGCTGACGGGAATGCCAAACTTTTTCCCAGCGCGCGTATTGCTTGTAGCGTCCACCCCTCCAATATAGGCCGAGCGCGCTCCCCAAAGAGCCGCATCCATTTCTTGGGCTCTTCGTGCACCAAACTCTAAAATCGGATCCTCCCCTGCTACGCGCTTTAGTTCAGACGCTTTGGTCGCAATCAGTGTTTGGAAATTTAAGATATTTAAAAGAGCTGTTTCAATCAATTGGCAGTCTGCCAAAGGCCCTTCTACTTGCAGCAGGGGTTCATTTGCAAACGCCGTTTCGCCTTCTTTCATCGCGCGTATCGTGCCTTTAAACTGCCAGTTTTTTAAATACGTTAAAAACTCTTCGCTGTAATCGCCAAGGTCACGTAAATAGGCCAAATCCGTATCGGTAAAACGTAATCCTTGAATGTAGGATACGATACGCTCCAATCCTGCCACAATGGTATACCCATTTCCAAAAGGGTTGCGGCGGTAATAACATTCAAACACCGCATGTCTATCTGACAGACCTTTTTCCCAATACGTGTGAATCATATTCAATTCATATAAATCCGTGTGCAGAGCTAAACTATCATCTGTATAGTGTGCGTTCATTCTGTTTCCTCCATTTTTTGTCTCAATATATTTGCCTATCTCTATTTTTCTTGTTGGTCTCTTCTTCATTTTAATATAGAGAGCCCCTTTAGTACAGAAGTACAGCATCTTCCTTTTTTCCATACAAAAAAAGAAGCGAAAAACGGTCTCGTTTTCCACTTCTTTTTTATTGGTC
>CAYZZA010000087.1:0-4175 GCA_964482685.1 uncultured Carnobacteriaceae bacterium | reverse complement strand
GGTGGAAGTGGCGGTGGAACGAGGTAAGTCTCGTTTTTGAAACGCTTGTATCCTATAGATGTACACCAGTAGACAAGATAAAAAAAACCGGCAACGAACACGTACCACACCAAAAAGATACAAAAAACAGCGCTCTTTGACACATATGTGTCGAAAAGCGCTGTTTTTTTGTACCTATACGACATTGTGTAGAAAGACTAGGTGTCTTAGCGAACAATGACATACGCAGTGTAGGCAACATAGATGAGGATGCTACTCATTCCTTGCCGTTTGGTCACTTTGCCGTCACTTCGGATGAAGAAATACGTTAACGTTGTGACCGCCAAAAGCAACAAAATATCCGTTATGGACTCTTTAGAGACAGCGATGGGACTAATGGCTGTTGAGGAGCCAAGAATAAACAGAATGTTAAACAAGTTTGATCCAACTACGTTTCCTAAAGCCAGTCCACTTTCGCCTTTTTTCGCAGCTACCACCGAAGTAGCAAGTTCAGGAAGCGAGGTCCCAATCGCAATTACGGTAAGTCCAATCAGCGTTTGGCTTAATCCAAAAGAAGCCGCAATTTGACTGGCACTATCCACGACGAGATCGCCTCCATAAATAATGGCTGCTGCGCCTAAAACAATAAAGACGATACTTTTTAAAGGCGTAATCTCTGGTTTCACAACAACTAATTTGCTACGAGATCTTAAAGAAGAAAGGACCAAGTAAAAAACATAAGAAAACAAGCCTGCAAGTAAGATAAATCCTTCTACACGTGTGATGGTCAAATCACGGGCAAACACCCATAGGAGACCTGTTAGAGCAATGGTGAGGGGATAATCTCGTGATAAAATGGTTGTTTCAGCAACAAAGGGTTTGATCAAAGCACAAACGCCCACAACAATTAATAAGTTAAACAGATTGGACCCAATGATATTGCTCAAGGCCAAGTCGTTGGAACCTGTTGTGGCAGCGGTAATACTGACGGCCGCTTCGGGTAAACTTGTACCAAGAGCTACAATGGTAAGACCAATAATAACCGAAGGAATTTTGAGTAATTTCGCAATGGCCGAACTTCCTTCAACAAAATAATCTGCTCCTTTAATCAATAGAGCAAAACCGATAATCAAAATAATATACGTCACTTTTTTCACTTCTCCTGAATACGTTCTACAACAAATGGGATTGTTGTGATAAAAATGGTACAAAGCTGCAAAGAACTAGACCGACACAGTCACACATAGGTAGTGAATTTTACAGTGTCCGGTGAGTCTCGTTGTTTTCTTGGTAAAGAGACAAAGAATATCTTTCAATCTCAAGCCGTTTCAGGGGACTGGTTTTTATAGCGAATGCATTGACTGTTTATAAAGGTTGTCACATAAGAAGGGGCAAGATAATCGCACTCTCTGACTATGAACGCATCCATCTAGGGATGCTTAGCGCACAATAATATAGACAAAATAACTCATATACAACCCGACACTAATCCATCCTTTTGTTTTTGTTAAACAAGCTTCTTTTCGAATAAAGGCATAAATCAATAAGGTACCAAGTAAGAGGACCAATAGGTCAATCATCGATTCACTTGATACAGGAATTGGGGCCGCAAACATTGAAGCAGCCAGGATAAAAATCACGTTAAAAATATTAGATCCAATAATGTTTCCTAGCGCAAGTTCACTATTTCCTTTTGATGCTGCTACAACAGATGTGATCAACTCAGGTAAGGATGTTCCGATGGCCACAAACGTTAATCCGATTAAATTTCGTGACAAGTCGTAGATAAGTGCAAGTTCACTTGCACCAATCAAGACAAGTTCGGCTCCTAACATCACCCCAATTACCCCCATCAAAATATAAAGAAAGCTTTTCAACGGAGTAAAACGAGGCAAATCGCTTGTGGATACTTCGTTTTTAAATTTTGACGCGTTGTAAATCATGTAGGAGATGTAGCCCACAAAAAACAATAAAAAGACAAGCCCTTCCCAACGACTCAAGTGGCCATCACGTGCAAAAAACAAAAGTGCGGCCGTAATCAAAATAGAGATTGGATAATCTCGTTTTAGAATTGATAAATCAGGCTTGAATGGTTTAATGACTGCACACAATCCAACGATAATTAGTAAGTTAAAAGTATTGGATCCAATAATGTTGGCCAGTGCAACAGTATAGTTTTCTTGAAGCACCAACCGTACACTAACGGCTGCTTCCGGTGTACTGGTTCCCATGGCAACCACCGTTAGCCCAATAATAAGCGGCGGAACGTGGGAAAGAATGGCAAGAGAGGAACTACCCTCCACAAAGTAGTCGGCACCCTTAACCATTAGCACACATCCAATAAGAATTAATATGTAAGTCATAAGTACTCCCTCCAAATTTTTCGTGTTTTGCTTCTATCTTTAAAAATAAAAAGACTTTTACTGCACGCTAAATAAGCATGCAGTAAAAGTCTCGTTTCTCATGCAAATAAAGCATATAGTCCGGTATCTCTACGTATTGACGAACTACACAACACCCTGTCTTTAAGAGTGCAAACTACTCCCTCTTACCTTGAAGAAACTATATCAAACATGCATAAAATGTACAAGCGTTTCACTATATAACTAGTCCTTTATAAAAAGAGCGTGAGTGCATCCAACTCCGAATAATGCTAGTATGGACGTAACAAGTGTCGAAGGAGACATATATACGGGCATAGATACTCATGCTCGACCTGGAGGGGTATAAAAATAATGAAGGTAACCATTTTTGAAACAAGTGACATTCATGGGTATTTATATCCAAGTGAATACCAAGAAAGAAATCAGAATCTTGATTTCGGTTTGTTGAAAGTTGTTTCTAAATTAAAAAAAGAAAAAGAAATTTGTGAGGGGCCAATCATTCACATCGACAACGGAGACTTTATCCAAGGCTCTCCCCTTAGTTATTACGTCGTCAAAGAAAAGAAAAAAGCAGATCTTTTAATCGATGCGTTAAATGATCTGGAGATTGATGCAGGAGTCATCGGGAATCATGAATTCAATTATGGCTTGCCTTATTTGACATCAGCGATTCGCGCAGCTAAGTTTCCAGTATTGGCAGCCAATATTTTGGATGAAACGGGAGAGCCTGCATTTGGACCCGGGTATACTATTCTAGAAAAAGAAGGCATTAAGATTGCAATCTTAGGGTTAACCACCCCATATATTCCAAACTGGGAGCATCCCGATCACTTGAAAGGTTTGACCTTTCAATCGGCTCTTTTGTGTGCGAAAGAATATGTGCCTCTGTTGCGCAAAAAAGCCGATGTGGTAATCGTGAGTTACCATGGTGGGTTTGAACGAGACTTGAAAACTGGTGAGCCAACAGAAGTATTGACAGGAGAAAATGAAGGGTACGCCATCTTACACGAAGTCGAGGGGATGGATGTTTTCTTAACTGGACACCAACACCGTGAAATTGCGGAAGTCATCAACGGGATTCCGGTGATTCAACCAGGTCACAAAGGGCGCTACATTGGGAAAGTGACGTTGACAGTAGACAAGACAGAAGCCGGAGTGGTTGTGTCGCATCCAACCGCTGAACTACTCTCGGTTGCAGACGAAGGGCCAGATGCAAAGACACTGGCTCGGTTTGCGCCTTTAAATGAAGAAGTCGAGCAGTGGCTTGATCAAGAAGTAGGGAAGATTGAAGGAAATATGGAAATTACGGATGTGTTCCAAGCGCGCATCCAGGAACATCCATATGTATCATTTATCCACGATGTTCAAAGGCATTTTACAGGGGCAGACATCTCTGGAACAGCGTTGTTTACCGATACCGTTCGTGGGTTTCAAGAGACAGTCACAATGCGAGACATTGTAACCAATTATATTTATCCAAATACACTCGCTGTTTCTAAACTGTCTGGGGAAGACCTCAAAGCAGCCTTGGAACGATCAGCGGAATATTTTCAAGTAGAAGATTCTGGTGAAATAGGCATCAACCCTTCATTTATGCACCCTAAACCACAGCAATACAACTACGATATGTATGCTGGCATCCGGTATGTCGTAGATGTTGCCAAGCCAATTGGTGAACGTATTGTTAGCTTAACGTACAAGGGAGAAGATATTCGACCGGAGGATACTTTTGAAGTGGTATTGAATCAGTACCGCGCTGTAGGTGGGGGAGAGTATGAGATGTTTGATGCATCTAAAATTGTACGCGAAGTC
>CAYZZA010000086.1:0-4262 GCA_964482685.1 uncultured Carnobacteriaceae bacterium | reverse complement strand
GACCTTCCATATGTTTTTGAACGTTTTTACAAAGCAGACAAAGCACGAAACCAGACACCTCAGGCAATGAGTGGTACTGGTATTGGGTTATCTTTAGTAAAAGAAATTGTGCAAGCTCATGGGGGCGCTGTAGAGGTCCGTAGTCAAAAAGGAAAAGGTGCGACTTTCTTGATTGTTCTCCCACATGTTGATTTCAATCAAGTTGGAAACTAATAAAAAAATAAAAATTAGATTCATCTTCAGGGGCAGGGTGTAATTCCCGACCGGTGGTATAGTCCACGAACCGTTAAGGTTGAACTGGTGTAATTCCAGTACCGACAGTAAAGTCTGGATAAAGAAGATGAGGCTTTTTCATGTACCTTATATGAGAAAGCTTTTGCCTCTGCGGATATAGATACCTATACTCGCAGAGTTTTTGTTTTCCCTGAAGGCTGGATACTCTTGGAGGAAAAAAAGAATGAAAACTAAAAAAATGGTCGGAATTGCTTTACTCGCATCACTTGCATTTGTAATCTCTTATTTCTCGTTTCCAATACTCCCGTTTGTCCCGTTTTTAAAAATTGATTTTAGTGACTTGCCAATTCTCGCTGGAACCTTGTATTATGGACCACTCCCAGGAATTTTTATTGCATTCATCCGGTCTTTTCTACACTATTTAACTACGGGCGGAGAAGCTGGATTTCCAATCGGAGATAGCGCAGCTTTCCTTGCTTCAGTAGCCTTTTTGTTGCCTATTCATTTTGTGCTCACCAATCAGGTAGCGAAAAAGAGACGCACACAGATTGTTGCTTCGCTTTTGGCTACGGTGTCACTAACGACCGTTTTAACGGTTTTAAATTGGTTTGTGCTGATTCCAGCTTATAAATATGTATTGAGTTTTGATGTAGGGCCAATCCGCCCTTATCTAGTCGCGGGTGTAATTCCTTTTAACTTGCTTAAAGGAGTGATTGTGTCCGTTGCCTTCTTTAGTCTTTTCCCAAAAATCCAGCCACTTTTAATGAAAAATAACCAACTAGACAAAGCCCAAAAAAGCCGATCTACTCAAAATAGTAGAAGCACTCAAAACAATTAAAGGCCACACAACTCTTGAATAAAGTATAAAATAAAAGAAAACAGAGCACATACACGTGTTCTGTTTTCTTTTGTAAAAATGAACGACTCTTCACCTTGCTCTTATTTGTTGTTATAATCAAGAAAGAGTAGAAAGTGAGGGCTACGATGAAGACACATGCAGAATTGGCGTTTCTTCTTTCCTTGTTGCCACCAGAAAAAGGCGTTAAAAAAAATCAGCTGTATCATATTTTATCTGGAAAAAGAACAGCTTCAAATTTGTACACAGCTAAAACACTCAACCTGATTCCTATTTTTGGTTTAAAAGAAACCATGTCTCGAAGAGAATATGATGCACAATTTACAAAATGGCTTGGCAGTGGATGGATTGTAGCGCAAGATGATGCATATGTTCCTACCCCTTTTGCTTTGACATTGCTAGAAAACGCGGAGGCAACAGACTTCTTTCCGCAGTACATGAATATAGGGCGTTTCGGGCATGCAGTAGAGTTATTTTGGGCTCGCATGCAACTGCTTGTCCAGGTGGTGTCCCACCAAGCTTATGGGGCAACAGGGTATATCCCCATCGTAGGAGACCGAGATGTTCAAGTGTGGGTAAAAGAGTGGGTGCGGTCTCACAAGAACACGCCACATTTTCCAACTACGTTTGGGCAGGAATGGCTACAAACGTTGTCTTTCTTGCCCTCAAAGCACGCTCAATTGATAACGTCTGCTTTGAGTGGATATGAAAAGATTGGGACCACTTCCAGGCAACGTTCGTTTTTGTTAGGGGTAGACAGACAACGAGCTGACCTGGAATTTATTGAAGCGTTGCATCACTTTTATAGAGTATGCAGAAAACAACCCAACTGCCCATATTTGTACCAATTGGCTCGCGAAGCGGATCATGCTACTTTTGAAGGCGTTACCCAAAGTACGTATGCCACAATCCAATTGGTAAAACAGAACAAAACCCCAGTGGAAATCAGCCGGCTTAGACGCTTGAAAGAAAACACGATCTGGGAGCACTTGATTGAATGGGTGATCATTCATCCAAAACAATCTTTTCGTACATTTATCCCGCCTTCTATTTACACTCAAACAAAGCAGCATTTACAAGACCGTCCATCTATTTCGATGACTGAGGTTCAACAACATATCCCAGATTTAATTTTTCCTTGGTTTCGATTGATTCAATTGGAAGAGGAGGCAAAGCTAGATGACACACAAAACGCTAGAAGACGCGTTACATGAACATTTTGGATACACTTCTTTTCGTGATGGCCAACGCGAAGCGATTTCTGCGACTCTAGAAGGAAGCGACACGCTCATTATGTTGCCGACAGGGACGGGAAAATCAATATGTTATCAACTTAGTGGCTATTTGCTTGAGGGGTTAACCGTTATTGTGTCTCCATTATTATCCTTAATGGAAGACCAAGTTGGAAAGATGAGACAAATGGGCGAAAAAAGGGTTGCAGCCTTAAACAGCTTTTTGACTTTTTCAGAAAAACAGGCTATTCTTCAATCTTTGGCATACTTAAAATTTCTTTTTCTATCTCCTGAAATGTTGGATCAACCCTTTGTTCTAAAGGCTTTAAAAATGCAAAAAATTGCTTTGTTTGCAATCGATGAAGCACACTGCATTTCCCAGTGGGGGTTTGATTTCAGACCAGAATATTTGGAATTAGGAAAGGCACGTGCGGAACTTGGGTACCCTACAACGATGGCCCTGACAGCTACGGCCACAAAGGAAGTAGAACAAGAGATTTTAGATGTTCTTTTGCTCCATTCTAAAAAAGTAGAAAAGGTCCGTATCTCTTTAGACCGGCCAAATATTTTTTTATCTGTTCAAAAGGTAGACAGCAACAAAGAAGCTCTCTTCTTGGCGTATGCCAAAGAATTGCCGAAGCCAGGAATTGTGTATTTTTCGAGTAAAAAACAAGCTGAAGAAAGTGCCGAACGATTAAATGTGCTGAATATTGGACGAACAGAAGCGTATCACTCTTCTATCTCCAAAGACGATAAAATCAAAATCCAAACCCAATTTTTAAATGGGGAACTGGACATCATTTGTGCAACGAGTGCATTTGGGATGGGAATTGACAAAGCCAACATTCGTTTTGTTATTCATTATCACGTACCTGGGAGTCCTGAGCAGTACTTACAAGAAATTGGACGCTGTGGACGAGATGGGAAACCGAGCGTGGCGCTTTTATTGGCAGATGAGAGTGGTTTTCGGATTCACACTCACTTGATTGAAACAGGATATCCAACTCGGGTTATGCTGGAAGCAGCGTACTCTAAACTCAATGAAAACATACTCAAAGAGTCAACCGAGGTCCAGGCAGAGTTAAGCCGGTACTATGCCAAATCGGACTTATCTTTAAATGAAACGCTTAGCATTATTGAACACCGACAAAAGACCAAACAAAAACAATTGGCCTGGATGCGACGTTTTGTGAATATGAACGATCAATGCTTGAGAACGACACTCTTGTCCTATTTTGGCGAACCCCCCTCTGCCCAAGTAGAAACGTGTTGCTCTCAATGCCAACCTATCGATGTGCTCTCTCTTTTTAACACAGGTGCAGACAGCGTTGAATCATTTGGGGAACACGAACAGTTAACAGAAACAGTCGATTCGTGGGAGAAGACGATTCAACGGGTATTTAACTTATACACATAATCGGTCTATCTTTTGTAAAACATGATACAATAAATACGAAATAAGGAGAGGAGGAATTGCGATGAGTAAAAAAGATTCTCGCTCTGATGAGGAAAAACTATGGTCGAAAAACTTTGAGGACGATACAACAGACCAACCTTATTCAAGAGTGGCTAAAAAGAAAGCAGAAAAAGGTGCTTTTCCTGTAACAAGAACCATCTTGATTGTGGGAATTTTGGTTGTGATGGTCCCAATATTGACTTATTTATTGTTAGAAAAAAGAGAGCACGCTGCCTTTCAGAATCCGGCGGATGCCTCCAATACACAGCTTGTCAGCAACAAAAATGAAGAACGAGTAGAAGCCTCTGCAAAAGCAAAAGCTGAAGAAGAAAAAGCGAAAGAAAAGGCAGAAGCTGAAAAAAAAGCCAAGGAACAAGCAGAAGCCGAGCAGCAAGCAAAAGAGAAAGCGGAAGCGGAAGCTGAACAACAGGCCAAAGAACAAGCGGAAGCTGAACAGCAAGCAAAAGAGAAAGCGGAGGCTGAT
>CAYZZA010000085.1:0-4357 GCA_964482685.1 uncultured Carnobacteriaceae bacterium | reverse complement strand
CTCAAGGAGATGTCAACGCTCCGTTGAAAGCTCTTATTTTTGACTCAGTCTATGACACGTATAAAGGCGTCATCTTAAACATTCGTGTGATGGAAGGAACCATCAAAAAAGGCGACACCATCGAATTGATGAGCAACGGCAAAAGGTTTGAAGTTACCGAAGTAGGGGTGTTTTCGCCTGCGCCACTAGAGCGAGAGGCCTTGATGGTTGGAGATGTGGGGTATTTAACGGCCAACATCAAAACAGTCAAAGACACCCAAGTAGGAGACACCATTACTCTAGCCGACAACCCAACCGAACACGCTTTGCCTGGGTACCGTCCGATGGTCCCAATGGTGTACTGTGGGTTGTACCCAACGGATTCGGATAAATACGTGGATTTGCGTGAAGCGTTGGAGAGACTGCAATTAAACGATGCAGCCCTTCAGTATGAAGCCGAAACGTCGCAAGCGTTAGGATTTGGTTTCCGTTGTGGGTTTTTAGGGATGCTACACATGGACGTCATCCAAGAAAGACTCGAAAGAGAATTCAACTTGGACTTGATCACGACCGCACCGTCTGTTATTTATGAAGTGACGCAAACAAACGGCGAAAAGATGCGTGTATCAAACCCATCCGAAATGCCTGATCCTCAAAAAATCGATTTTATTGAAGAACCCTACGTAAAAGCAACCATTACGGTTCCCAACGATTACGTCGGGACCGTCATGGAGATTGCGCAGAAAAAACGTGGAGACTTTATCACGATGGATTATTTAGACGATTCCCGTGTCAATGTCCTCTACTCGCTTCCTTTATCCGAAATTGTGTTTGATTTCTTTGACCGATTGAAATCGAGCACGAAAGGGTATGCGTCACTTGATTACGAGATTACCGGATACAAACAAAGTGAATTGGTGAAAATGGATATTTTGATTCACGATGAGTCGGTGGATGCGTTAAGTTTTATTGTGCACAAAGATTTTGGCTATTCAAGAGGAAGAGCCATTGTGGAACAATTAAAAACAACAATCCCAAGACAAATGTTTGAAATTCCGATTCAAGCAGCGATTGGACATAAAATTATTGCCCGGACAAACATCAAAGCGTACCGCAAAGATGTTACGGCAAAATTATATGGAGGAGACGTCACAAGACGTCAAAAACTCTTGAAGAAACAAAAAGCTGGGAAAAAACGCATGAAGAACGTCGGAAGTGTAGAGATTCCACAAGAAGCCTTTATGGCCGTTTTGAACTTGGACGAAGATTGAGTGAAGAAAGCAAAAGACCCAAAAATCTTTTGCTTTCTTTTTCTTTTGGGGGCATTGACGATTATGAATTTGAAAGAAGGAAGCCGCATGGAGTCTTTCTTGTGTAACGATAGCCATCGTGCTATTCTTTTTATATAAGCTTGTTTTCAGGAGGACTCAGTAGTCTATGGATAGAAATATATTACAAACAGTATTGTCTATAATGTTTATGGTTGCCTTATCAGCTTTTTTCTCAGCATCCGAAACAGCCTTTACATCTGTCAATCGAATTCGTTTAAAAAACCAAGCAGCACGGGGCGACAAGCGTTCACAGCGTGCGTTAAAGCTCACACGAGATTATGACAATGTTCTGTCTACAATTTTAGTCGGAAACAACGTTGTGAACATCATCTCCTCCGCAACGGCCACACTTTTGTTTGTCAGCTTGTCACCTAGATACGGAACGACCTTGGCGACCATTGTGATGACAGTTGTGGTGCTTATTTTTGGAGAAATCACGCCTAAAACACTTGCCAAAGAAAACGCTGAAAAATTCGCGAAATTTTCAGCGCCTGTTTTGAGTGTCTTTATGCTCTTGTTAAAACCTGTCAATCTCTTTTTTCAAAACTGGAAGAATTTATTAGACAAGGTATTCAAATTTGAGGATACGTCCGCCATCAGTGAAGAAGAATTGATTTCTATTGTAAACGAAGCTGAAACTGCAGGGGGCATTGACGATTATGAAGTGGAGTTGATCCGATCGGCGATTCAGTTTAACGACATGGAAGCTGGTTCTATTTTAACGCCTCGTGTAGACGTCATTGGGGCGGACATTGAAGACCCGATTGAAGAGTTTGAACAACTTTTCACCGAACACAACTTTTCGCGCCTGGTGATTTATGAAGAAACCATCGACAACGTCGTCGGTGTGCTACACGAAAAAGATTTCAACCGTCTCTTGCGACGGTCTCAGAAAAAAAATGTCGTGCCGTCTGTTTCTTCCATCGTTAAAAAAGTTATCTTTGTGCCGCCTTCTATGAAACTCTACAAATTGCTTCGTTCGATGCAATTTGATCAGCTACATATGGCCGTTGTGACCGATGAATATGGCGGTACAATAGGGATTGTGACCTTAGAAGACGTGCTTGAAGAGCTTGTGGGAGAAATATGGGATGAAAGTGACATCATTCGTCAAGAAACCCAATTGTTAGAAGATGGCTCGTATCGCATCATGGGAAGCACGAGTCTAGAACGAGTGTTTGATTTGTTGAATTTAGCGGATTTTGATGAAAACGAATTTATCTCCAATACGTTAAGCGGATTTGTGACGGAAGAATTAGGCCGTATCCCTGAAGATGGCGATTCTTTTGTATACAAAGGCGCGCTGTTTTCAGTCCTTAAAACCAAAGACAGGCGCGTGTTGCAAGTGAGAGTCGACATGCCTAAACGACCGTCTGTCGCATTGGAAGAAGAAAAAGAAACAGACAACTAAAGAAAAGACTCGGGTGTGTTTTTTTGAGTTTTCGTGAGAGTTTAGGTGCGTGCTTAGCAAAGCTCTCACAAGCAGTGGTTTTTGGACACACGCGAACAAAAAAAGGAACGAATCAACCGAGAGGTTCTTTTTTTACGCGCGTTTTTGCTTTGGTGGACGGCCTATCTAACAAGAAAGAATGGACGCCTATTCACTCAGAGAGAAAGGATGTGTAGGGCAGAATGGAAGAAAAAGAATTGGCTGCGTTTATCGACGCTTATTTTACAAAGATGCGCCCTAATTTTCAATGGAAAGTAGTCAAAAATTCGGTGACACATACCGTAGAGGTGTTTTTTACGTTTCAAGTGCCGCTTCCTTCTTTTGTTCAAGTCCAAGATAGCCAAGGGACACGGAACCGATCCGGAGAGCTGAACTTTGAAGATGTAATCTGTTTTTATGATGCCCAACGTGCCCACATTGCAGAAGAGGCCTATCTGCAGACCTTTGCGTTTGATGCCGAACGTGGAATCGAAGAGGGCTACGTAGAAGCTGTGTGCAAACATCTCAACATTGTCGCTACACAAGGAAGTGCCGAACTACGAGATTATGTCAGCATGCCGACGACAGACGACTTTGAACTGCAGTGGCATGCGGTAAATTTTGAAAACACCCTCCAAACTTTAAAAGACTTAAACAGATACAACCCCAATCGGTTAAAAATGGATGTACAAACAGAAGAGAGTTTTTTAGAACAATTAAAAGGGAGCATGAGTGATGACGACGTGGAACGAATTTAAAGTATACGCTGCTTCAGCAATCGAAGATCCGTTGACAGACTATTTGATGGAAATAGGCAGTGCCGGTGTATCCATTCAAAAAAATGAAGAAGATCAAGAGGTGCCACATATTGGCGGAGATACTTTGTCCGGTTTAGAGCCTAGTCTTTTTCCAGAAACGGGGATGGTCGTAACGGCGTATTTCCCAGAGGATGAAGATGTAGACGCGTTGGAGGCAAACGTAAGGGAAAAAATCACCGAACTCGAAGCGCTTGGATTCGAAGTGGGCCCTGTTTCGTTTGCGTCCAGTGCCATCAAAGAAGAAGATTGGGAAAATGCTTGGAAACAACATTACCACACCCAACGAATCAGCCGCTTTTTGACTATTGTGCCGGAATGGGAAGACTATGTGCCCGCCCAAAAAGAAGAAAAGTGCATTCGTCTAGACCCTGGATTGGCTTTTGGGACAGGGACACACCCAACCACACTATTGAGTCTTCACGCGCTAGAAGCCATTCTGCGTGGAGGAGAAACGGTTTTAGACGTCGGCACAGGGTCGGGGGTATTGACCATTGCCAGTGCGCACTTAGGTGCCAAAAAGGTGTATGCGTATGACCTTGATGAAAACGCTACAAGTGCTACAAGAGGAAACGTATTGCTCAATGAGCTCGATGCCGAGATTACAGTGGACCAAAACGATTTACTAAAAGGACTCTCTCATCAAGCAGACGTCATCGTCGCCAATATCCTTGCTGAAATCATTCTAAAATTAATTGACGATGCGTGGACAAATCTAAAAGAAGAAGGGTATTTTATCACTTCTGGGATTATTCAAACCAAACGAGTTGAGATTGAAGAGGCGCTACAAGACAAAGGGTTTT
>CAYZZA010000084.1:0-4436 GCA_964482685.1 uncultured Carnobacteriaceae bacterium | reverse complement strand
GTAATAGTAATAATAGGTATCTTCTTCCTGTGGCACGTGATTGAGGACTGCCCCAAGGACATTGGCTCCAACCAATTCTAACAATTCTTTTGCTTTGATCATTTCTTCTTTCCGAGTTACACCTGAACGAATCACAAACAGAGTGCCATCCACTTTTCTAGCCAGCACTTGTGCATCGGTGACCGCAATCAAAGGAGGGGTATCAAAGATAATAAGATCAAAGTGCTTTTTCATCTCTTCTAATAACGCATCCATCCGTTTCGACCCTAAAAGTTCGGATGGATTGGGAGGAATTGGCCCACTTGGTAAAACAAACAACCCCTCGACTGCCGTTGGCACAGCTGCTTCTTGTAAAACAACTTCTGGATTGGCCAGTAGTGAAGTAACCCCCACCGTGTTTCTTAACTTAAACAACTTGTGAACGGTTGGTTTCCGTAAATCCGTATCTACTAAAAGTACTCGTTTTTCTTTAGACGCAAATGTGGACGCTAAGTTCGCTGCGGTAGTTGATTTTCCAGCGTTGGGTGCTGCGGACGTTACGACTAGGGTCCGTAAGTCTTCGTCTACCATAGAGAACTGAACATTCGTACGGATGGTTCTAAACTGTTCGGATACAACAGATTTGGGGTTGTTGGCGACGATTAAACCGGCGCCCTCTACATTTTCTTGTTTATTTTTCTTTTTAAACATCTTTTTAAACATGATGAGAACTCCTTTCTATACACGTGAACGTGTTGAACGCTTGGCGTTTTGTTTTATTTGTGTAGTTCGTTTAGCTTGCTTGAGTTCTTCTTCTGCAATTTGTTGCACATGTCCAAGTGTTACCCAGCCAAGTTCTTCTGTGATAAAACGGTCATCTTTGATAGTCGTGTCAAAAAAGGCCATGAGGAACGCAAGTCCAACTCCAATCATAAACCCAAGCAATAGACCAATTACAAGGTTCAATGGTTTGTTTGGAGATACTGGAATCCTATTTGGGACGGCTTTCGAGATAATGGAGACGTTATCTACTTTCATCAAATCGCCAATCTTGTCGCGAAACGTTTCTGCAATCGTGTTCGCAACAAGAGCCGCTTGATTTGGGTTGTCTCCAGTAATGCTAATCGAAAAGACTTGTGAATCAGCACCTGTTTCAATTTGAACTTGATTGGAGAGAGCCTCATGACTCATGTCCACATTTAATTTCTCACGGACCTCATCTAAAATAACCGGCCCTTTGATAATATCTTTATATGTATTAATCAATTGAAGGTTTGTGTTGATATCACTTTGTTGAATGTATTGCGTGGTTTCTGTTCGACTCACCAATAATTGCGTTTTAGAGCTATATTGAGGAACTGCGATAAAAAAAGTAAAAACAGCTGAAAACATTAACCCAACTAGAGACAAACCAAGTATTAACTTGGCTTGTTTTTTTAGGATATCCAAAATTTCCACTAAACTTATTTCTTCTTCCATGAATGAAATCCTCCTGTACAGATACTCTTATGCATCTAATTTATTTATACATTTCTTTTCAAAATGTTTGAATCTTTATTCTAACATACTTACATACACACTTCTAACATGCTTGTTCATATTTTGTGCCTAAACTAGTTTGACGTTCGTGTCTATGTATTATATGAATCACTTCATTTGTTTTTTATTTTAAAAATGAATATTTCCGCAACTTTTATACATCGTCCACACGAACCCCCCTCATCTAAAATAGATTCCTACAGTTTATTTAAAATGCTACGTTTTGTCTTCTTGCAGAGTCAAATGTATTGCCCTTAAACTAGCCGGATGTCCTGACAGATAGTGTTGAGAGTAAGAGCCTAATCTTCTGATTTTGACTAAAAAAAGTTTCTTCCAACTTATTTGTCAGAAGAAACGTTTATAAGGTTTTTATTCGTTCAAAAACATTTGTTGCTCACGGTAACTTATCACGTGTGCTGTCATGATTTTTCCTTGTATATTAAAGAATTTCCTTTATTTCTTGCTTCTCTTTTTTCGAATGGCTTCCAGTAAGTCGGTCACTTCATCTATTTTCAAAACAAAGATCAACCCAACATACAGAACTGCTCCTACGCCAACCGCCCCAGCAAATGAAAGAGTCAAGCCTAAGGATGGTTCAAGTAAGCCGTAGACAAGTTTCGCTGCGACCCCCATCACACTAGACGCAAAAATGATTTTCACAAATGTCAAAGCAGTCTCTCGCATGCCAAAAGCACCTATTTTTTTTCGTAACTTTATAAACAAGAGAGCTGTCACAAAAACCGAAGCCAAACTAGTCGCTAATGCTAATCCACCAAGTCCAAAGACTTTGGAGAGGATGACGTTCAAGGTAACGTTCACTCCCACTCCTAGCATGGAGATAAACACAGGTGACTTGGTGTCTTCCATCGAATAAAAGACTTTTACGAGTACGTTTTGAAAGCCAATCGAAATCATTCCTACAGAGTAAAAAAACAACGCACTTGAGGTTAACTGAATAGCTTTGTCGCCAAAGGCTCCATAGCCAAAGAGAACAGTCACGATTTGGGTAGAAAAAATCAAGATTCCTATCGTAACTGGAATAACAAGTAAACTAATCGACACTAGAGCTTCCGAAATACTTTTTTTCACACCTTTTAAATCGCCGGACGCAACCATTTTAGAGATCATTGGATACAAGACAGTCACAATGGACACGACGAAAATCCCTTGCACAAATCCATTTAAACGTTCTGCGTAGTTTAGAGCGGAAATGCCTCCAGTTTCTAACTGAGAAGCCAAGGTTCGATCAATCAACACGTTGATTTGATGGACAGAAGACCCTAAGACAATCGGAATGGACATCAGAGCGAGCTCACGGATGTTTGGGCTTTTCAAATCAAGTTTCAGTGTATGTGTATACCCTGATTTTTTGATAGAGGGAAGAAGAAATAAAATCTGAGCTAATGCACCAAAAACAATCCCAACAACCAACAGGTTTGGATTTCGTCCTTTACTTAAAAAGATGAATGAAATAATGAAAAAGTTCGCAGGAAAACCTAGTAACGAGGGAACCAAAAACTTGTCATTCACTTGTAAGTATCCAGTGAAGATTTGGATAATTCCTGTAAACAAAATACTAAAAAAAGTAATCCGTGTGAATTGGACGGTTTGGTTCAAGACCGCAGGGCTGAATCCAGTCGCAAACACTTTGACGATATTTTCTGTAAATAAAAGCCCTACGCCTAGTACAAGTGAAGAAAAGAGCAACAACAGAGATAAAACGTTACTCGTAAACCGATTGGCATCGATATCTCCTTTCTGAGTTTTTAGTTTGCTGTACATGGGGATATACCCTACCATAATCCCTGCGACGATCATGCCAAAGATAGCGCCTGGAATGGATAAGGCCACAATGTATGCATCACTAACTGACGACGCTCCATATGTATACGATAGTGCTAATTCACGTCCAAATCCGACTATCTTTGAAACAATAGTTAAAACCATTAACAGTAACGCGGTAGTTGTCATATACTCACTTTTCTTTCTATTATATAATCCCTCTTTTTAGATAATTACATATAAAGAGGTCTTTCTTATTCTATGTATCTCTCCCCTTTAAATATAGCGTATCTACGAAGAAAAAAGTAGGGCTGTTTTTTATTTCCTAAACAAGACAGCTGTTTCACTTTTTTATTGGACTTGTATTTTGTTTTTTTGTTCTTAAGTATCAATTTTTTTCTTACCTTTCACCACTACTTGTCAGGACCGATTGGTATTTTTCTACATTTATTCAGTCATTCACATACATTTTTTTTAAAGTCTAGTTCAACTATTTCTTAAAAGAAGTAGTTTACCATAGAATATCATTGACTACTGGGTGAACTTACTTATTGAGGTTAACTCGTACTCACGAAACAAGTACATGTAAGCTACACCTGTATTTATAAGTAGAGAAGATAGCGTTCCAAGCGGAGACCTTCTCATGAAAAAAGGAAACATTCTTTTGAATGCTTCCTTTTTTATACTCATAATTCTATGTTCTTAATTATTCTCATACTGCTTCTTATTCCTTTACACGTAGGTTCTCTTTCAACAAGGTTGTGACACGTGTAAGTTCGGCCTCGGATACGATGTCATAGTAGATCCCATCTATCATTGTGCCAGAGCCTTCTAATTGTTCTTGCTGAACCGTAGAAGCGGCTCCGCGATAGTGTTGGAATAAATCCAGCATATCGTCAAAAGAAAGGTTTGTTTTCATGTTGTCTTCCATCGATCCAAGAACTTTTTTGTAATTCATGATAGATGACAAGGAAGCTACTTTTTTCATTGACGCTTCAATGACTTGTCGTTGTCTAGCTTGACGTCCATAATCGCCTTCTGGATCTTGTTTTCGGTTTCGGATGTAGGCAAGGGCTTCTTCTCCTTGCATGTGAACCGGTTCCCCTTCTGTAAACGTATACGCATCTTGCGTAAAG
>CAYZZA010000083.1:0-4469 GCA_964482685.1 uncultured Carnobacteriaceae bacterium | reverse complement strand
CTTCAGTTTTTAGAAGGACTCTTTTAAATTTATGTGTCTTATTCCTTTCTGAGATAGTAAAAAAAGACCTGTATAGGTCTTTTTTTACTATCTCTTAATCTCTTCTCAATGCTTCTACGGGATCTAGTTTGGCTGCTTTATTTGCTGGCAATACCCCAGCCAGTACGCTAATGCCCACACTGACCAAAATTCCCGCTACTGCAAATGTTGGCGTAACATCCAGCACTCGTGCATCGAATAGTCTTTCTATAAATACGTTTCCTACAAAGGAGAGTCCAATTGCGATGCCTACTCCTAAAACACCACTAAAAAGTCCGATTAAAAAAGACTCCGACACAAAGATTCGTCTAATATCTTTTTTACGTCCCCCAATGGCTTTCATAACCCCTATTTCTTGCGTTCTTTCCACAACACTAATATATAAGACGGTTAAAATCATAATCGCAGAAACAAGTAGGGATATCCCAGCAACACCTGTTAAAATATACGTAAAGATATCTAGCAACTGGCTGAAAATATCAGTGAGAATGTCTGCTGACGATCCTGCATAGCCTAATTTTTTTACTTGATCTTTGATTTCTTTTGTATACTCTTCGGATTCAGATGTGATATAGAGAACGTTTGTATCCGTCTCTTCACTTGCTTCCTCACTCAGACTATCAAACGTTTCTCGAGTCATAAAGACAGAATCAAAAATACCCGCTGGCCCTACCGCATCTCCAGGCGTATAGATACCACTGACTGTATAAGTCCCTTTTAATGGCTCTTCTCCGACTCCTACTTTGACTTCAATTTCTTTGCCAATCATTGATTCAGCATCTTCTGTAATACTTGTGGCGAGTCCTTCGGTAATCAATACTTCATTCTTTTCTGGCATTGTACCAAAAAGGATGTTGGATGCGGTCATATCAGGAGAAACAGTCCCAAAATTCATATATGTGTACGACTCATCTTCAAAATTGACAGCATTGTTCGTAAATGAAAAATACACAAACCCTTCGGTAATTTCTTTGACATGTTCAAGGTTTTTGATTTCTTGAATATTTTCTTCCGCAAAAGCCAATTCCGTTTGTGTGCCAGGTGGACCCGTAAATTCGACCTGCGGACTCCCTGTTTCGTCAGTCTCTGGTGGAGGTGTAGTAGGCGAAGGCGGGGGCATTGCCTCTTCTTCTGCTTCTTTTTCTTGACGCGCTTGTCGTCCTTTATCGGTTTCTGTCTCTTCCGTCATTTTCGCTTCAATAATCAACGGGTTGACGTTTTCACTCATTACATCGGTCAAATAATCGTTGACGCCTTTTCCCAGTGACAGCATCAAGACGATACTCATAATCCCAATACTGCCTCCGAGTGCAATCAACACATTTCGACCAAATTTTTCTTTCATATTTAATAGTGCCATCCGAATAGCTGAAAAAATAGACAAGTTTTTATTTGTTTGTTTTTCATCTAAAGGACGCAACTGGAAATTTGTATTGAGTTCTTCTAGAGGTCCCGTTTCTTGATTACTGACAATTTCTCCATCCGCAATGGTCACAATACGACTAGACCGCTCTGCGACACGTTCGGAATGGGTGACTAAGATCACAAGTTTTCCACTTTCTGCAATATCTTGAATGATATCAAGCACCTGTTCACTTGTTTCAGAGTCTAAGGCGCCTGTTGGTTCATCCGCAATAATAATATCTGGATCATTTACCAATGCCCGCGCGATGGCTACTCGTTGTTTTTGTCCTCCAGATAATTGATTGGGTTTCTTTTTGTATTGTTCTTTTAAACCCAGTTGATCCAAAATAGTTTTGGCACGCTCAATCCGAGTTTCTTTATCCACGTTGGATAATGTCATAGCAAGCGTGACGTTGTCTAAAATAGACAAATGTGAAACTAAGTTAAAGCTTTGAAACACAAATCCTATTTTTTCTTTATGGTATTGAACCATTTGCTTTTCTGAATACTGTCCGATGTTTTCTCCATCTACTACAATATCTCCTGTGAACTGGGAATCAAGACCTCCAAGCACGTTCATCAATGTAGATTTCCCGCTTCCGGATTCGCCAATAATTGAGATGAGTTCTCCTTTTTCAAACGACAAATCGACATTTTTTAATGCGTGAAAGTGTTGATGGTCTCCAATTTTGTAATACTTATTTAAGTTTTTAACTTCTAAAAAACTCATTCCATCCCTACTTTCTAACAATTGTGAAGTGAATTTCTACCTCGTTTGCTTTTCTATATTCTTAATGAGTCCTTTTTCTCTTTAGTCATTTGGGGCTAATCCTTTTGTTAAAAATTGAATCATATTCTCCCTTTGTTGGGCTTGTTCTTCTTCGGAAACTGGAAACATTTCATTAGACAATAAATAAGACATAAAGGTCCCCGCGATAAATCGAAACAATTCACTGTTTGGAATATCCACAAGTTGTTTATCTGCTTTGTAATAATCTAGTACACTGTTTACTTCTTTGATCATTTCTGGTGGGAACAACTCCACTAATTTCTCGCGCATATCCTCTTGATACAAATATTCTGTATACAAAATCTTTAATACTTTCACGTTTTCTCTTACATGGATTAACCTTTTTTCAATCACTTCTCTAATAAAAAGTGTAAATGGAAACGCTGCAATATTGGGGCGTAAAAAGACCAATTGCGCTTCCCATTCTTGTGCCATTGTATGCTTCAACAGAGGAATTAGCGTTGCATACAGCAGGTTTTCTTTCGATCCAAAATGCTTAAAAATGGTTCCTTCTGCGACCTTTGCTGATTGGGCGATGTCCTTAGTTGATGTATTGGAATATCCCTTTTCTGAAAACAACTCTAAGCTTGCTTTAAGTATATCTTGCATTTTAGGGGTCAAACTCTTATTTTGACGCACACGCTCTTCAAACAAATCTAATATCGAATCCATCTGATTTTTCGATCCTTTCTTCTTGAAAACTCTCTCGGACTGAGAAGACCATTTATTCTATCGTGAAGTTTTTCTCTTTAAGCATACCCTATATAAAAACAAAACACGGCCAATGCGCTCTCATCACTCTTATTTGTGTATACAAGAAGAGGCAGTTCTTCTGTTTTACCTAGCATACAAGATTTTTTACAAAAAAATCAACGTACACTCTAATTGGAAAGAATCTTTTCTTTATCTTGCAAGCCAATTCACAATGTGCTCTAGCCGTTGCATACGCAAATGAGGCAAACCGGAACGGGACAATCCATGGTTTGATTGTGGGAACAGTACAAGTTTTGTTTCCACATTATTTTTTTTCATCGCAATATAGAACTGTTCTCCTTGTTCAAGTGGGCATCTAAGATCTTCTTCACTATGGATAATTAGAATAGGGGTGGCCGCATTCGATGCATATGCCAATGGCGACATCGCCCACAACCCTTCCCAGTCACTCAAATCTCGTTGAAGTTGAAATTCTACAAAGAAAGCTCCTACATCACTTGTGCCATAAAAACTTATCCAGTTTGAAATAGAACGCTGAGTAACGGCTCGTTTAAATCGATTTGTGTGGGTCACAGCCCAGTTTGTCATGAACCCCCCATAACTTCCACCAGCAACGTAGAGCTCTTTTGGATCAATTCGTGGGTATCTTTCTAACACAACATCTGTTCCAATCATTAAATCCTTGAAGTCTTTATTTCCATAGTCTCCAAGAATAGATTTCACAAAATCTTGTCCGTAGCCATTTCCACCACGTGGGTTGAGCATCAACACGCCATATCCATTTGCAGCATGTACTTGCATCTCATGAAAAAAAGTCTCTCCGTAAGATACTTGTGGACCTCCATGAATATATAAAATTGCCGGATGCTCTTCCTTTGCTTCTACCGGAGGAACGTACCACCCTTGGATATCCCACTCATCTGCTCCTTTGTACCAAAACATCTCAGGTTTTGCTATTGCAACAGTCGACAGCAAGGTGTCATTGGGGTTGTACAAAGAACGCAACTCTTTGGTGGATAAATCCAAAAGGGCAAGCTCACTTGGGTTGGTTAAAGTAGAGTAGGTTATTGCTAACTGTTTTTTGTCCTGTGTGAGGGAGCCATCTGTGATGTGCAACCGTTGATCATATATTAACGTCGTATTGCCTTGTCGGTCTCCTGTGTAGAGTTGGATTTTCCCATCTTTTGTTGCTGGGAACAAGAACTCTTCCTCAGTCAACCATGCAAGCCCTATTCCTTTTACTTGCTGTTGAAAATCACCGACTAAAGCATCTGACACTTCTGCATCCAGGCTCTTTGTTAAACAAGCCAATTGATGTGTCTTCACATCGTACCCATATACTTTTGTTTGTGTCACGAACGCATACTCAAAATCATGTCCAACAAGCAACAGATACTCTTCTGTATCAGACATCGCTCCAAAATCAAAGTTTCCTTTAGGGATAGAAGAGGTCAACGAACGAGTTGTCCCAGAAGAAACATCATGCCAATAAACTGTACGCCCATATGTCCATTCATCTGCT
>CAYZZA010000082.1:0-4501 GCA_964482685.1 uncultured Carnobacteriaceae bacterium | reverse complement strand
TTCATCCTACGATTGAAATCGCAGGTTTTCTCACTGACGCCCTTGATAAAAAAGACGCCATTCAACATAGATAGCCACGTCAACACAAATAAAAAATACGTACAATAAAAAAGAGTGTACGTACATTAAGTGTACCACATTCACATTCAATGGGGAGAACAAAAGAAAAAAACCGACACAAGGATGCGTCGGTTTGTAGTGATTTTTTGAAATGCGTGTGCAATCAAGTACAGTGGAACAAGTAGAAAGGGATTATGCCCAGTCGCCTTGGCGGAAAACAGGTACTTTCGTCCCATCTGCGCGAATGCCGTCTACGTCCATTTCGCTAGATCCAATCATGAAGTCAACGTGGACTGTGGAACGGTTTAAGCCTGCTGCTTTTAGCTCTTCTTGGTTCATGTCGACGCCACCTTTGAGGTTGAATGCGTAGGCTGATCCAAGAGCTAAATGGTTGGAGGCATTCTCGTCAAACAACGTGTTAAAGAATGTAATGCCAGATTGAGAAATAGGAGAAGGATCTGGAACAAGGGCCACTTCGCCAAGACGTGCTGCGCCTTCATCGGTTTCGATGAGGTGTTTCAAGGTTTCTTCTCCTTCACGTGCTTTAACGTCTACAACTTTTCCGTCTTTGAAATGGAATTCCATATCTAAGATGGTGGTGCCAGCATAGCTGAGTGGTTTTGTACTTACAACAACACCGTCAACGCGGTTTGCGTCAGGAGCCGTAAATACTTCTTCTGTAGGCATGTTGGCCATGAAACGTTCTCCACGTACGTTTAAGCTTCCAGCACCTTCCCAAAGGTGATTTTCAGGCAATCCGACCACCAGGTCTGTTCCAGGGGCGGTAAAGTGAAGAGAGACAAATTGTTCTTTGTTTAATTCGTCTGCTTTGCTGTTGAGCGTTTGGTCTTTTTCAACCCAAGTTTGAACAGGGTCTTCGTCGTATACATGAACGGATTTGAAAATAGCGTCCCATAAGGCGTCCACTTGTTCTTCTGTAGAGGACAACTCAGGGAAGACTTTCTCCGCCCATTTTGGACCAGCGGCAGCTGCAACAACCCAGCTTACTTTGTTGGATTGAGTTGCAATGCGTTGTTCTTCAAAAGCTTTTCCAGCTGCAGATTGGTAAGCCGCAATTTTTTTGCTGTCCAATCCTTTCAACGCATCTGGGTCTGAGGAGCGAACGCTAATGCGACTGGCTCCTTTTTTAATCATATCTAGAGACTCTTCTACTTTATACGAAGGAATGTCTGTCAAGATCTCTTCAGGTGTGTGTGCAAATGTTTCACGGTTAACGATATCGTCTGTCCATTTCACAATCACTTCTTGCGCACCAAGAGCGTACGCTTCTTTCACAATCAAGCGAGCAAGATCTACTTGTTCTACGTCGATTGACAATACAACGGTATGTCCTTCTTGGACGTTGACCCCTGTTTTGGCAATCAAGTGTGCATATTTTTGTAGATGTGTGTCAAAGTGTTCTAAAACCATATCATTTCCTCCTTCAATCTATTTCATTTATAGTGCGTCAAATGACGTATCTAATATAGTAGCATACCTATGCATAAATGAAAAGATAGCGGTTTCTTTATGCATATCCATTCAGGAAGAAAACAAGAATACGCAAGAAGTATGCGGTTTTGAGAAAGATAAAATACGTTAGTTATCTAACTGGATGTATTTTTTTTCGAGAAACATATGGTATACTACATATTGATGTTAAAAATAGGTAGCACACTATTTATCTGTGTGTAAATGAGAAAAAAGAGGGTGGAAAAGAAAGTGGCGCGTACAAAGACAATTTTAAAAGAAGATATTTTAAAAGCTGCGTATGAACTTACAACTGAAGAAGGCTTTAACAATTTAACAGCACGCAACATTGCGCAGAAAATGAATTGTTCTACACAACCCATTTATTTAGAGTTTGCCAATATGGAAGAATTAAAAGATGCGGTCATTGCTGAAATGGAGAAACATGTGTATCACGCTGTGTTGCCAAGAGAAACAACGAGTACTCCTTTGATGGATGCTTGTGTGAATTATATCTTGTTTGCCAAGAACAAAAAAAAGTTTTTTACTACGTTGTATTTAGAAGGAGAAGTAGACGTTCAGGGCTTATATAGAGTTTCATACAAATATTTCAATGAAATGTTTCCAAAAGATGAGTTAAGTGCACGCGCTACCAAAGCCCAAAAAGAAGAACTGTTTAAAACGGTCTGGCCATTTGTCTATGGGACTGCGTCACTAGTAGCACAAGACTATTTAACCTTTAACAAAGAGATGATTGTCAAAAGCATTGAGAGTTTGATTGATTCGGTCTTGCTTGACTTTGTAGCGGATCAAAAGAAAGATGCATAGGTAGGGATTGTTTGTGTCGAGTGAGCAACTGTTTTTTGTAAGTAGTCAACGGCTGAGTGTACCTGCGTTAGAAAGAAAGCTTGAAAAGAACGCTTGAAAGATTTTTTAAATCACACACGCATACTTGAAGTACACACCATAGAAGATGAACTTATCCAGCCTGATAGTTCATGCGCGATAGAAGACAGACAAGTGACAAAAGAAGAGAGACAAGAGATAAAAGACAAGAAATAAAAGACAAGAAACAATCCATCTAGATGTCTGAATGAACCTGAAACGAGCTCGTTGCCTGTATACGAGGTGGTTCGAACACAAAAAGACGTAAGAAACTCCTACGAGGGGTTCCTTACGTCTTTTTGTATGTTTCCACGAGTTGTTTTGCAAAAGTCCTCAACGCTATTTCATCTTCTGCTTCTGGGTCTAAATCGATTTTAACGGCCGGTGCGCCTTGGTGGGCACCGGTTGCTAAAAATTGTTCTGTGAAGTCATCAACGGATTGACAGAATTTTTCGTAAAAGGTGTCGCCAGATCCAAATGTCCCAAATACTTTTCCGGTTAAATCGACGTCTTTGAGTTCTTCATAAAAATCAGCGATTTCATCTGGCAGCATAGCGTCACTTCCGTATGTATAAGTCCCTACAAGACACAAATCAACAGCCAAAAAATCAGTTGGATCAGCCAGGGTGCTGTCCATAACCGTGACATCTACCCCTTCTTCTTGAAGAGCAGATTCAATAATGGTGGCACAAGCACGTGTGTTGCCTGTTAAACTTGTATAGACAAGTAAAGCTTTTGTCATAAGGCACTCCTTTCAGTGGAACGTGTTCTACACGTCTCACGGGTTGATTTACCTAGATAGGTGTTTTTAGTTTATGTGTTTTTCCATTCAATTGTTTCGTCCATTTATTGATTTTACTTCTTTCTTAGGGAGCTCGCGTCTGGACGAACAAATCTCGTCCCCTTCTTATATTCCGCTGTCTTGACTACTAGACACTATTCGTGCGGACGCGTTTGTCTCCTCGACAGTTTTGTTTAGTATACTCTAGTCTCATATAGTTTCCTTTGTGGGTATTTGACATTTGATGAGTCTTTGAAGGGTGAAGAATACTTTGTTCCAAACAGTTTAGCGCTATGTTTTTTTCAAAACCAAAAAAAGATTGAAAGAAAGAGAGTAGCGTGCGCAAACGTCTATAGGAAAGCAAGAGCGCGTCCAATGGAGAATCTATAGGAAAGATACAGATAAAAGTTGAAAGGAAACGTAAGCAAGAAAAAGGACGTGTGAGACAAACACGTAAAAGTCTGTGTCTCACAAAATAAGGCAAAAAATCGACGTTGTCAAGTGTCCCCAAAAGGGACCTTGGAGAAAAGAATGGTTTTTGGTATACTTTACCAGGAATGAGATTGGACAGAAAAGAGGAAATTATGTGATTACACTTAAATCAACGCGTGAGATCGATGCGATGGCAGCGGCTGGAGAAGTTTTAGCAGATGTACATCGCCACTTACGGACATTTATCCAACCGGGTATCACGAGCTGGGACATTGAGGAGTTCGTAGAGGCCTTCTTAAAAGAAAGAGGAGCCACACCAGAACAAAAGGGGTTTCAGGGCTATAAGTACGCAACGTGTGTGAGTATCAATGATGAAATTTGTCATGGATTTCCGCGCAAACAAAAACTAAAGTCAGGCGACTTAATTAAAGTAGACATGGTCGTCAACTTGAACGGAGCATTAGCGGATTCTTGTTGGAGTTATGCTGTAGGCGAAGTATCCGACGAGGTACGCCGTTTGATGGATGTAACCAAAACAGCTCTCTACAAAGGAATAGAAGCCGCTCAAGTTGGCAACCGCATTGGAGATATTGGACACGCCATTCAGACATATGTCGAAGGGGAAGGTTTTTCGGTTGTGCGTGACTTTATTGGACACGGCATCGGCCCAACCTTACACGAAGCGCCTCAAGTGCCTCACTATGGTGAAGCTGGAAAAGGTTTGCGTCTAAAAGAAGGCATGGTGATTACAATTGAACCAATGGTCAATACAGGTACGTGGCACTCTCAAATGGACGACAATGGCTGGACCGCTCGTACGACAGACAAAGGATTGAGCTGTCAATACGAACACACACTAGCTATTACAAAAGA
>CAYZZA010000081.1:0-4569 GCA_964482685.1 uncultured Carnobacteriaceae bacterium | reverse complement strand
ATTGTACATATTATCTATACATGTACAATAAAATCCTCTCAACCTACATATTTTTGCCTACTTCTTTCTAACTAAAAAAAGATTAGGTATTTTCCCAATCTTCCTAGACCATTGAAGAACTAAAAACAAAGACATGCATATGTTCTCTTAGTCGGCTATTTTTCTATTTATGTCCACTTATATGAATCCTCTATAATACTCATGCTGTAATCAAAAGATAGACTATGGAAGTCGGCCCCTTTTTACAATCTCCACAAAAAGCTTATGTGAATTGACCAATCTCTTTTAAAGCTTCTACTGCATAAACGATGTCTTCTTTTGTCGTGTAGGTTGACAAACTAAACCGGACCATCCCCGTTTCCACCGTATCAAAATGACGATGCACAAGCGGTGCGCAATGAGCACCCGCTCGAACTGAAATGCCATAGTCTTGCGATAAGATATCCGCTAATTCACCCGATTCCCACCCTGCTAGGTTCAAGCTCACTATGCCCCCTTGGCGTTCTGGATGCGCACGCATTTGGGATGCGTTTGTTCCATATACACGTATACGTGGAACAGACGCTAAAAGGGTCAAGAAAAACAAGGTCTGTTCTTGGAGTTGTTGCTGGATCGTGGCAACCCCTTTTTCCGCTACATAGACAAGACCTGCTTCTAACCCCGCAAGTCCATGTACATTTGGCGTCCCAACCTCAAACACACCTGGCATGTCTGCAGGCATCTTTTTTTGAAAAGAATGAGATCCACTTCCGCCACTAAAGACCGCTTGAGGTTTGTGCTCAAGAAGAAAACGAGACCCAAAACAAATCCCACCTGTTCCTTGTGGACCGTACAAGCTTTTATGACCTGTAAAGCACAAAGCATCAATTTTCATTTCTTCGATATCAATCCACACCGCACCAGCACTTTGAGCAGCATCTACAAAAAACAAGAGCCCGTGCTTCAAACAAAAGTCTCCAATCGCTGTGAGATCTGCAATGTGTCCTGTTACATTAGACATATGGTTCACTACGACTGCTTTGGTGTGTGGCTGTACAAGAGAAGGCAATACAGACACATCCACTGCGCCTTCTCCGTCTAGCGGAAGAAAGCTTAGATTTACTCCTTTTGCTTCAAGTTGATACAAAGGACGCAACACCGAATTGTGTTCATTCATTGTTGTAACCACAGCGTCTCCTTCGCTTATGCTACTTTGCAACAAAGTATTTAAGGCATACGTAGCGTTTGGCATAAAACTCACTTGCGTCGGACTTTTTGCATGAAATAAATCGGCTACTCTCGAACGCGTTCGTTCTACTTGTCGTAAAGCTTCCAGCGCTTGCGTATGGCTTCCACGAGAGGGATTTCCAATGGACTCTTCTGCTAATGATCGAAAAACAGCTTCTGTGACTTGTGGAGGTTTAATCAATGTGGTCGAACTGTTGTCAAAATAATACGTCACGATGTACTCCCTCCTATCCATGGCAGTAGTGTTTTTTTGCGTTGTCCAGACACAAAGACTTCGTAAACACCTGTATAAGGAATTTGATTTTCTTTGATATGCACAACCAATCGATCGACATCAGACCATGAAAACTGGAGTACTAGCCCACATCCAGCAGATAATTGAGGGGGCAAAGGGATTAAACGTGCTTCAAACAGTGCCTCAACCCGTAACAACGCCTGTCCTGCTGATTGTGAGTTTTGAAAAGAGATGATTCCGTAGTGTTTTCGATCAATCATGGAGAGACCGTCTTCATAGAACGCTCCAACTCTACAATCCGATACATATTCGTGACACTGCCCACTGCCAACTTGTCTGCCAAATCAAAGTATTCTAGACAGATGCCACACGTTAAAATTTCCGTTCCAGCTGCTTCAAGTGCGCGTAAATCCCCGAGTACAGGCGAGCCTTCCGTGGTCAGTTTGGCTCCGCCGTTGTAACACACCACTACATCCGGCAACTGGTCTTGCTCGGATAGCGCAAACACAAAGCTATTTAGCAATGTTTTGCCCAAGGCTTCTGGACCTTGCCCAACTGTTTCAGCATTCAACACGACGATGTACGGAACTTCTTCTGATTCTTGAGGTATCTTGCGCTCCTTTGCTTGGTATTTTTCTGATGCAGGAGATAGAGTACTTGATTCAGAGGATACATACACATCGTAGTGATGGGCATCTTTTTTGGTCACAGATGCGTTTAATCCAAGTTGAACCGCCATCTTGGTGAGGTTTTGTGTCGCAATTTCATTGTCTACCATGACTTTAAGCGTATCTTTGGGTGTTTGTTTTAAGGCCCGTTTTGTTAAAACAACGGGCATGGGACAAGCTTGCCCCCGAGCATCAATTTCGTACATCAATCGGTTCATCCTTTCTAAAATAGCTCTAGCTCTCGTTTTTCTCTCTTACATAACAGTTATGTTCACTGCTTCTTTTTCCGTAATTACCCCAATTAATCCTGCTGGGATGCCTGCTTTTTGTAAGCGCAAGAGAAGAGCTTCTGCTTGTGTTGCGGGCACACTTGCTAAAAGTCCGCCTGATGTTTGCGGATCATACAACAGTTCTTCCATCGCAAAATCAACGTGTTCAAATACAACAGAACCTTCTAATGCATTTCGATTGCGTTGTCCACCTGCTGTAATCAGAAACTCTTGTGCCCCTTTATAAGCACCTTTAAAGTATGGGATTGCTGAGGTTTCTACATAGGCACTAAACTCTTGCCCAATCATTTCGTTCAAATGGCCCAACAAACCAAACCCCGTGACATCTGTGCAAGCATGAATCGTAAACTCACGGAAAATACGCGCCGCATACATGTTTAGGGTGGTCATCGATACGACTGCTTCTTGAAAATCCGGTTCACTCATTTCGCCTGCACTATACGCAGTTGTAATAATACCGGTTCCAAGTGGTTTAGTTAAAATCAACCGGTCCCCCACTTGACTTGTGTTGTTTCGATAAATAGCCTCTGGATGAACTTGACCCGAGACCGACAACCCATACTTGGGCAAGGAATCGTGGATTGAATGTCCCCCTACCAAAACACCGCCTGCTTCTTGTACTTTTTCTTGTCCACCTTTCAAAATATCGCCTAACAGTGCAGGATTTTTATCTTCAGGCCAACAAACGATATTCATCGCTGTCAAAACCTCCCCTCCCATCGCAAAGACATCACTCATCGCATTCGTTGCAGCAATCTGACCAAATAAAGTGGGGTCTGAGACCATTGTCGGAAAAAAGTCCAACGTTTGAATCATGGCTATCTCGTCTGTGAGTTTGTATACTGCGGCATCGTCAGCAGAATCAAACCCTACAAGTAACTGATTGTTTGTTTGCTGTGGCAATGTGTTTAAAATGGCTGCCAATTCACCTGGGCCTATTTTGGCATTACAGCCTCCACAAATAAAAAGACCATCTGTTAATGCATCATTCATGTGCTCGATCCTCTCTTTCGTTTGCCCATGCAAGAATGGCGCACGCCGTATCGGGTGCATGTGTGTTTACAAACGTGGCTTTAGGTTGTTTTCGGCGGTGTTTGTATCGTGGATCATAATAAGAAGTCAGCAGTCCTTCAATGACTTTGTCTGCTTGTCCTGTCCAAATATATTCTTGGTACCGCCGAATTTTTTCTGGATTGGCAAATTTCTTCAAACGTTCCAAGGAATTGACGAGTTCTTGTTGATTGTCTGGCGTTACATACTCTTTGTAGATTTGAGCAACGCGAGTGGCCATGGGAGCCTCCAAATAAAGAGTGGTTCCTTCTTTCATCGCAGAAAACAAACTGTCTGGAATAACTGCTTGTCCGATTCGTTTGCTTTCTCCTTCTGTAAAGACAACGTCTCCTTCAATCCACTGTCTACTTGCATCAAACAGGAGACTTTCAAACATTTTTTGTGAGTGTGGCTCAGATAAGCCAACGCTTCCTAGGAGAGAGCCTCGATGGTTGGCACATCCTTCTAAATCTAAAATGTGTGCTCCTTTTTTTTCTATTTCCAACAACACCTCTGTCTTTCCAGTTCCAGAAAGACCATAGATTGTCACCAGTTCGATTTTTTTCAATTGTTCGTCTAAGTGTTCCCGAATGTACTTTCGATACTCTTTGTACCCTCCTTGAAGACGGCTGACAGGCAATTCGAGGGCTTTTAACAACGAAAAAATGGACTGCGAACGCATGCCGCCACGACTACAAAAAATAACTATTTCATCGTACATAGTTGCTAAACGTTGGTAATCTTGAAACATCTCAGGAAGGCGTGTAGCCATATATTCTACGCCGGCTTGCTTGGCTTCTTCTGTTTTCCCAGCTACATACAATGTACCTACTTTAGCACGTGCTTCGTTGTCTAGTACTGGAATATTGAAAGCACCGGGAATTGTAGACTCTTCGTACTCTTTTGGGCTCCGAACATCGACGTATGCTACAGATTTTTCTTGGTCTACTTCTAAAAGTTCGCGGTATTCTATTTTCGGTTTCATAGTCATCTCTTTCCTTCTTCCACAATCGTGTACGTTCTGTCTTATCATACTCCTCTCACACAAAAAATTCTTCTGCGATTTAGAGGAGGTCTCTCAATTTTATTATTGCTTCAT
>CAYZZA010000080.1:0-4658 GCA_964482685.1 uncultured Carnobacteriaceae bacterium | reverse complement strand
TAATAAAAAAAGCACACTTTATTTTACTCAAAATAAAGTGTGCTTTTTTACATAGATTTCTATTTATTGGCCACAATACGCTTTGCAGCTTTTATTCAGCTACAAATGTAATTTCTTCTGCGCGGTCCACTTCAGCCATATCAACGTCTGTTTCGCCCACTTCTAAGCGGTCATCTGCTACTAAAGTCAGTACGTCTCCGTCTGCGGCTTCTGCTGTATATGTGAAACTTCCTTCTTCTAGAGGGATTTCTTCCACAACTTCACCATCTTTAACCACAAACAACTTGTCAGAACTTGTATCTCCTGCAAGGTCTGCTTTTCCGTCCGTTAAGGCGGCTTTATACCCTCCGTCTTTCCAGACAACTCCAGAATTCATCCCTAGCTGTACAGATGGACGTCCCTCTTTATTTTCGATGTCATCTTTAATGCTGTTGATCACATCGTTGGGGTCTTTGTGTGTACTTGAAGAGCTGACTTCTGTATTTGAGGTTGTGTCTACTGACTCTTCTCCATTATTTCCACACCCTGCTAATGCAAAAGATACAAGTGCAAGTGTGCTTACTACCATTTTCTTCTTCATGCTAAAACATTCCTCCTACTATAAATACATTACGTATAAATGTTACCATAGAAAACGCCTCCTTTCTCTAGTTGACGCTGTAAAAAGGGACATCTCTCATGCTTTCCTCATCTTTTTCTCACTATAGTTTTGTTTGTTTTTCTCAAAAAAAGTAGCTACTCATAGAGATAATTTTTCTCTACTTGTGTCGTAGTCATATATTTTGACCTGTTTTCATTTAACCTATAGGCTGTTCATAGAGAACAAAAACAACTAAATCGAAAGGGTGGATAAATAGATATGGGTAAATTACAGGATCGTGTGGCACTAGTCACAGGAGGAACTTCTGGATTAGGGGAAGCCACCGCACTTGCTTTCGCGGATGAAGGTGCAAAGGTAGCCGTTGTTGGACGGGATGAAACAGACGGCAATAGAATCGTACAAGCAATTGAAGCAAAGGGTGGAACGGCTGCTTTTATCCAAATGGATGTGACCAACACACAAACTATTAAAAAAGGGATTGAAAAAATAGTCAATACGTTGGGACCAGTGGACATTTTATTCAATAGTGCTGGTATTCATGATGCATATGATAACCTGCTAGAAACAGATGAAGAGACCTTTGATCGAGTGATGGCTGTCAATTTAAAGGGTGTCTTTCTTGTCACAAAAGAAGTTGTGCCAATGATGGTAGAAAAAGGCAAAGGAGCCGTCATTACAGTAGGCTCTCAAGGCTCATTTGTTGCAGGTCCAGGTGGGATTTCTTACGTGACATCTAAACATGCTTTAGTTGGATTCAATAAACAATTGGCACATGATTTTGGTCCAAGAGGAGTCAAATCAAACCTTTTAGCTCCTGGATTTATTGAAACACCTATGACTGAAAACATCACTGATCCGCGTCTGAATGATATCCCGGCACAACGTGCTGGAAAGCCTGAAGAAATCGCAGCAGCCGCTGTTTTTCTAGCATCTGACGACTCTAATTACATGCAAGGGTCTGAAATGACAGTCGATGGTGGATGGAATATCGGTCGTTAAATCTTTATCCATCTTCTAAAGTATTTTTTCAGACGCTAACAATGCTGGAATAACGAGGAGACTAGCTAGGACCAATATAGGTGTCTTCAGTTTCATCACTACGCGATTAAAGCGTTCAAATGAAGGAAGAATAGGCTTATGTTCTGTTTTATCAATCAATTTATAGCTGTAGATGGCTAGGACTGGCAACAAGGTGAGGACGGAGATCATGCTAATAATAATGGCCTTTGCCATGACCCATCCCATATCTGGACCTAACTTAAACTTCATTAAAATCAATGCCGCAAAGCCTATCAAGATTGATGCAAACAAAACCTGTACAAAACATTACCGTTCGAGAAATTACCGAACATGCAGATATCAACCGTTCCACTTTTTACCTCCATTATCAAGATGTGTATGACTTGGTGACTCAAATTCAAGAAGACATGTTTTTAGAGTTTAACGACGTGATGATGGAAAGACCTGAAGACCCTTCAGATCAAGATTTGTTTTTACTTTCTGAAGAAATTTTTATGGTTATCCAAAATAATGCAGATCTTGCTGTCGTATTGCTTGGCAAAAATGGCGATACTGCTTTTGTAGAAAAATTAAAAGACTTAGTCAAACAACGTACTCTAAAGGATTGGTCGCATTTGGTGCAATCAGAAGAAAAACAAAAGGTGGAATACTTTTATGCATTTGTGATTGCAGGCTACATTGGCGTGATTGAACGATGGGTCAGAGATGGATTAAAAGAAACACCTACTCAAATGGCTGAGATTACACGTGGATTAATTATTCGGGGCGCAAATTTATACAAAGATGAGTCGCAAAAGTAAGTTGTTTCCCTGTACGAATGACTCATCCATAACGTATAGATTCACGATGTTTCATTCAACGCTATACTCTTACATTCTTTCATCCAACACTCGGCTTTAGCCTTCCATTAGGTTCCTTTTGACACAAAAAAGAAGGCATGTACAGATTAATCTGTACATGCCTTCTTTTTTGCTTTGCATATTTTATTCGTTTAGGAATAAGAATGAGCATCAATCTTTAGCTTTGTAATATCTTTTGCATCTTCAAACATTTTTCGACTTGATCCACTCAAGTTTACAATTTTAACGGTTTTACCAGCTAGGTCATATTTTTCTACGATTGAATCAACGGCTTCAATCCCGGAATAATCCATGACTTTAGCTTGTTTAAAGTCAATATAGACAATCTCAGGGTCTGTAACTGTGTCAAAGAAATCTTTAAAATCTAAGACCGAACCAAAGAATATTGAGCCTTTGATTTTATAGATTTTTGATCCGTCAGCTTGTACGTCTGTATCTGCAGAAATTTCTTTCCCTTTTTTCCATGCAAAAGCCATCGTGGATAACACGACCCCTAAAATAACAGCGGACGCAAGATCGGCAAAGATAGTGACAACCGAAACAGCAATGATGACGATAATATCTTCAACTGGGATTTTATTGAAATAACGCAAACTTTCCCATTCAAATGTTCCCACAACAACCATAAACATAACCCCAACAAGTGCTGCTAGCGGGATGACGTTGATAACGGCTGATCCAAACATAATAAAGAACAACAAGGAAAAGGCAGCCACAAAACCAGATACACGACTTCTCCCACCAGACTTCACGTTAATAATGGATTGTCCAATCATAGCATCTCCACCCATCCCACCGAAAAAGCCATTGACAACGTTGGCAAGTCCTTGGGCAACACATTCTTGGTTGGTTTTTCCTTTTGTATTTGTCATTTCATCAATGACGCGTAATGTCAAAACAGCTTCGGTTAGACCAACCAACGCTGCAATCACTGCATAAGGCGTGATGATACGGAAGGTTTCTATATTCAATGGGACCTGCGGAATATGGAAGGAAGGAAGTCCTCCTTTGATCGTCATCCCTGCAAAGTCTTTTACCGTTTGTAAGTGATACCCATTGCGGTCAAGCAACACAGCAATAATCGACAAAATAATAATAGCAGCCAAACTAGATGGAATTGCTTTGGTAAAACGAGGCAAGAAATAAATAATTGCCATCGTAACAGCCACCAAAACGCCCATAATCAATAAATCTTTTCCCGGTAACCATGTTCGGCCACTTGCAGTATCTATTTTAAATAAGTCCAATTGTGAAAGAAAGATTACAATCGAGAGGCCATTTAAAAAACCAAGCATAACAGGATAGGGGATGATTTTTGTATAAGTCCCAAGCTTAAAGACCCCAATCAACACTTGAATAATTCCCATTAGAACAACCGTTGCGAATAAATACTCCATCCCATGAACCGCAATCAATGAGGCAAACACAACTGAAATCGCAGCTGTGGATGAACTAATCATCCCAGGACGCCCGGTAAAAATAGCCGCGACAATTCCTATCATGACAGCTGTTTGAAGACTGAGTAACGGGCTAACACCCGCCACAAAGGCAAACGCGATAGACTCTGGAATAAGAGCTAAAGCTACCGTGAGTCCTGCGAGGAAATCATCTTTCCAATTCACTTGACTCATATCAAAATAATGTTTCTTTTCTTGCCTTACATTGTCACTCACTTCTACTCACTCCTTTATTTAGTATACACTTGCTAGATTAACACAAAAGAGAAGAATTTCAACGAATTATTTAGTTCTAGGTGAATTTTTATCTCCTTTTTTAAAGGAAAGATTATTTTTTTACTTTGGATATGATATGATACGGTGACAACGATAACGAAATGAAGGTGACAAACATGGATGATTTGGATATTGGTGGAAGAATCCAAAACTTGAGAAAAATAAATCAGATGACAGCGAAAGAACTGGCAGAAGCGATTGATATTTCTCCTTCGTTTATTTCCGCAGTTGAAAACAATTCCACTAAGCTATCTTTGAAAACACTTCGTTCCATTTGTGATACTCTAGGAGTGACTTTGTCCGAATTTTTTAACGATGACCTTTCTTCTGTAGAAAAGAAACTTATCTCGTCGATTAAAAAAATGTCCGATGATAAAAAAATGGATTTACTTCAGTTTTTAGAAGGACTCTTTTAAATTTATGTGTCTTATTCCTTTCTGAGAT
>CAYZZA010000079.1:0-5012 GCA_964482685.1 uncultured Carnobacteriaceae bacterium | reverse complement strand
ATATAAAAAATCAACCTCCTAATTTTAGCTAGAGGTTGATTTTTTGTATCGTATCTCGACTTTGTCTGGTCGATATTATTTAATTAGGTTGATTCACATTAGTACTTTTTATTTGATCCTCGATTTCTTTGTTGACTTCTTTTGCCGTCTGTTCAGCTTCTTCTTTCACATCTTGAGAGCCTTCTTTTACATCTTCTTTGATGTCTTCAGCTGTCTCTTTTACATCTTGTGTTGTCTCAGATGCTTCTTTTTTCATTTCTTTGGCACTTTCTTGGATATCCTCTTTGATATGTTGAGCTTTTTCCTTCACATCTTCCGAAGTTTCGTCCATTTGATGTTTAATGTTGTGAGCTGTATCTTTCAAAGAAATTTTGATTTTTTCTGCAACATCTTTGGCTTGTTCTTGGAATTCGGCTCCTTTTTCCATGGCAGCGTCTGAATAATCTTTCGCTTGATCTTTTGCCTCGTCTACTTTAGCCATTAACTCTTTGCGCAACTTTTTCCCTGATTTAGGCGCAAATAAGAGTCCCGAAACGACTCCAACCGCAAGACCTTTTAAAAATCCTTTTGTTGATGACATAAATATCCCCCTTTAATTTTAAAGTACATCGTCCTATACATGTACCAGTATAACGAATTCTTAGTAAAACTTAAAATATAACCACTTAAAATAGCATAAACAATAGAATACAGAGAAAAACAGGGGGTATCTGTGGAACCAATCGAATTGTTATATGGTATGGTAAGAATGTAAAGACTCCATTAGACAATTCAACTAGGAGGGATTGGAGTGCACGCGATTGTAGTAGAGGAGTTTGGAGATGTCTCTCAGATGAAGATGCATCAAGTACCCGTTCCAGAAATAAAAGAGACTCAGGTGCTGATTGAACAGTATGCCACATCTGTAAATCCATCTGATTGGAAAAAAAGAAAAGGATACTTTAACGGCAAAACTCCTTTTATACCAGGTGGAGATGCAGCAGGAATTGTATCGAAGGTTGGAGAAAAAGTGACCAAGTTTAAGGTAGGCGACCGTGTGATGGCAAATGCCGCTCACACATATGCCGAATTTGCGGTTGCACGAGAAGCGGTGACTGCGCATATTCCTGATACAATTCCGTTTACAGAAGCGGTTGGTCTTCCACTGGCAGGTCAAGCTGCCTATCAAGCTCTTTTTTCCGTTGGAAAATTAAAACCAGGAGAACGTGTTTTGATTCATGGTGGTGCTGGAGGAGTGGGGATTTTGGCTATCCAGATGGCAAAATCAAAAGGAGCTTCTATTGTCACTACTGCTAGCAAACACAATGAGATGTTTTTGTATTCTCTTGGTGTGGATACCGTGATTGACTATCGAAATGAAGACTTTGAAAAAAAAGTAGCAGATATGGATCTTGTTCTTGATTCTGTTGGAGGATCTGTACAAGAAAAAAGTATGTACGTCCTAAAAAAAGGAGGACGTTTGGTTTCGTTAGCCGGGACACCGGAGGAAGAAAAAGTCCAAAGTGCAGGGATACGTGGTTATGGCGTGAATATGCGGCCGACAGCTGAGGGGATGGGGTACTTAGGAACGGAATTAGCTGCATATAGACTACGTACCTTCATCAGTCAGGTGTTTCCGTTTACCGAACAGGGTGTTCAAGAAGCTCACACATTGAGTGAACGAGGACATGTGCGTGGAAAATTAATTATTGAAATACAGAAAGAGTAAAAGAGTAGAGGTAAGTGCATGAGTAGGAGAACGTGTAAAAAAAGTTTTCTGGATTGTCAGAAAACTTTTTTTGCGTTAGTCAAACAAAAAAGAAGAAAGAAATAAGCTCGCTTAAGCTTTTTTTAAGGTCTTTAGTCTATACTAGTCAAGGACTGGTTTTTACAAAATGTAAAAACAGAGAAGGAGGAGTTTTTTTGAATATTGGAATTGATAAAATAGGGTTTTTCACACCACCGGTTTACGTAGATATGGAAAAATTAGCTGAGGCACGAGATACAGACCCAGCTAAATACACCATAGGAATTGGGCAAGATAAAATGGCGGTAGCACCATTGTCACAAGACGCAGTCACGATGGCTGCGAACGCTGCACTGGATATTTTATCCGAAGAAGATCGCGAACAAATTGATTTTGTCTTATTTGGTACAGAAACAGGGATTGACCACTCGAAGTCAGGTGCGGTTTATGTGCACCATCTAACAGGGATTCAACCGTATGCCCGTTCCGTAGAACTCAAACATGCATGTTACAGTGCAACGGCTGCGATTCAGCTAGCAAAAGGACACTTGGCGTTGAATCCAACCAAAAAAGTACTAGTTCTTGCATCAGACATCGCACGCTACGGGCTTAATTCTGCCGGCGAACCTACCCAAGGTGCAGGTGCCATTGCGCTGTTACTCAGTGTCAATCCGCGAATCATGTCCTTAGAAGCAGAAAGCGTGGGCTTGACGCGCGATGTCATGGATTTCTGGCGTCCCCTATACTCCAATATGGCTATGGTGGATGGAAAATATTCCAATGAGATGTACATTGAATTTTTCTTAACCGTGTGGGAAAGATATAGCCAACAAACAAATCGTACACTAGATGATTTTGCAGCAATTTGCTTTCACTTGCCTTATACCAAAATGGGTCGAAAAGCACTCAAAGCCTTGGAAGAAAAAGTAGGGACAGAAGCGTTGGCTCGTATTACAGCAAACTATGAATCAAGTATTTTCTACAACCGAGAAGTTGGAAACATTTATACAGGTTCCTTGTACTTAAGTTTATTATCTTTGCTTGAGAATTCCACTGATGTGCAAGAAGGCGATCGGATTGGATTGTTTAGCTATGGCTCAGGAGCAGTAGGAGAATTCTTTACGGGGACTCTACAACCAGGCTACAGAAAACATTTGTTAGCAGACAAACATAGAGCCTTTTTGGACAGTCGCAGAGAGCTCACCATTGCTGAGTATGAGGCGTTGTTTTCAGAGACACTTCCTACAGATGGTACTACCTATGAGATTGAGAATGACAAAGATTCTTCTCCTATTATACTAGCCGGAATCAAGGAGCATGCTCGTCAGTACCAAAGAAGAGAAGAAAAAACCAACTAAAAGAAAAAAAGCAATGAGATAAAAACAAGGAGATGAGTATGTGGAAAAAGTCTTTATTGTAGGAGCAAAACGGACTCCTTTAGGGTCATTTTTAGGCTCGTTGAAAGACCATTCTGCTTCAGAACTTGGAAGCATTGCTATTCAAGGTGCACTGGAGCAAAGTGGGGTAACCAGAGATGCGATTGATGAAGTGATTATGGGAAATGCATTACCAGCCGGTCAAGGCCAAGGAGTGGCAAGACAAGCGTCTATGAAAGCGTTGATTCCTGAAACAGTTCCGGCGTACGGCGTAAATATGGTGTGTGGGAGCGGCTTAAAAGCGGTCACAAATGCGTATACAGCCATCCGTGCAGAAGAAGCATCGCTAGTTGTTGCGGGTGGAACAGAAAGTATGAGTCAAGCACCTTTTCTCTTGCCAGAACGTACACGTGAAGGGGTAAAGTTAGGCAATTTCACAGTCACGGACAGTTTGGTATTTGATGGGTTAACAGATGCCTTTCACGGGTATCATATGGGGATTACAGCTGAGAATATCGCCGATAAATACGAATTATCACGACACGCACAAGATGCCTTTGCATATGAATCGCAACAACGTGCGATTCATGCAATTGATTCCGGTTTTATGAAGGAAGAAATTATTCCGGTAGAAGTCAAAGAAAAACGCACTCGTCGCATGATGGAATCAGACGAGTACCCTAATCGAATGACGACACCTGAAAAAATGGCTGGTTTACGCTCGGTATTTAAAGAGGGTGGGACTGTTACAGCTGGGAACGCGTCCGGTCTGAATGATGGGGCAAGTGCGGTTGTGATTGCAGGTGAGGCGTTTGTCTCGGACCATGGATTGAATCCATTGGCTGAGATCCTAGCCATTGGGCAAGGAGGAGTCGATCCGGCAATCATGGGACTGGGGCCTGTACCAGCAATCAAGGCAGCTCTGAAAAAAACATCGTTATCATTTGAAGACATTGATTTGTTTGAATTAAACGAAGCATTTGCGTCTCAAAGTTTAGGTGTTTTCCAAGAATTATCCGACGAGTTCCAGGTAAGTATGGAGTACCTGCAAGAGCGAACCAACGTGAATGGAGGTGCGATTGCTTTAGGTCACCCAATTGGCGCGAGTGGCAATCGAATCTTGGTCACCCTTTTGTATGCAATGAAACGACTTAAGAAAACGTATGGGGTAGCAGCTCTTTGTATTGGCGGTGGCATGGGAGTTGCGGTTGTCTTAAAAAATACAGAAGTGTAACGATATGCTAGAGAAACGACAGATTAGGGCTTTTTATACATTTAAAAACCACAAAAGAACTAAAAAACCCTTTTAAGGGTTTTTTGTTTCTTTCAAAGAAATAGGAGGAATGTAGGATGAATGTGATCGATCTGTCGCACCCTTTGTACACAGGGATGCCAGTATACAAGGGAGATCCCGAAGTAAAGATTGACGTTATCCACACGCATGCACAACAGACATGGGAATTAAGATATTTGCAGCTTGGTTCTCACACGGGGACTCATGTGGACGCTTGCTCGCACATGCATAAAGGAATGCCTACTTTGGAAGAACTACCTATTGAACGTTTTTTTGGACCTGCATATGTTGTGGATCATGAAGCAGATTGGCCAAAGGAGAAAGGGCTATTTTTTACGGAAGAAATTGGGGATAAGTATGTTGAAAAACTATTACAGAGTAGACCCCTATTTGTCGGTGGAAAGATAACGGAGTCTCTTCAACGAGCCTTGCTTGGAGCCGGGATTATTACGTATACCGATTTGCTTCATTTAGAGTTGATTCCAAAAGGAGACGAATTTATGTTCTATGGATTTCCATTAAACATCCAAGCAGGAGATGGATCACCCGTTAGAGCGGTTGCGATGTTAAACGTCTAAATCAGCCACTAATTTTTATCAGAAAGCAATAAAAAAAG
>CAYZZA010000078.1:0-5039 GCA_964482685.1 uncultured Carnobacteriaceae bacterium | reverse complement strand
AAAATAGGCATCAGTGATTTTTAGCCACCAACACCAAATATTATAGAGCCTTTTTATCTTGATAGAGATTAGGTAGAGTAAAGTCAAAAAATGAGAAGACATGAAAAAGTCTAAAACAACCCCCTCTTTTGAAAGGGAGCGTGGTATACTAATTGGAGTGTTTTTAGCATAAAATAACGAAAACAGACAAAAAGAGTAACAAATAAAACAAACAACACACTAAACTGAAGAAAAAATAAACTAAAACATAAAAAATATAAAAAGAGAAACAGAGGGGAAACAACATGAAGAAAATCAGCAAAGGACTTATGGCGTTAGGATTAGTCGTGTGGCTTGCAGGGTGCGCACGCCAACCTGTTAGTCAACCAGAAGACCGAACCATGCGCTTGATGTACTCAAATTTGGCCGATTCAACCAGTCAAGAGGAAGTCCGCGAAGCAATGGAAGTCGCTGCGATTCCAGAAAATACGGTGAATACTTTTTTCCAAGATGTCACTCAATTCAATGGTATTATTGAAGGAACCGATTTACAAAAAGAAGGTTTTAAGACAATCGACAGTCTCCAACCCGAGTATGATTGGGTGACGATGTTAGACATGTGGGAAGCAAAAAATCCAGAGTTTATTGGGTACAACTGTCGCATTACGTCGTACGATTTGATAAAAGATTCTCTTACCATTGGAAAGCCGGATCCTCTACGTGCAGACTGGTTGATGTTTGACAAGAGCGCCATCGAATCAAGTCCAAGACCTCTCTTTACAGAAGATGAATACATAAAATTTCAAGCGTTGTTTTCTTCAATCCCAACAGAAGAGACAAAAGACGTGCCGTTCCACGTGAAAAAAGTACAAGATGAGTGGAAAGACAAAGAAATCGTTTTTCCAGATTCAGATACCCTCTCCGTAATTTCTGTGTTTTTTCATGACGAAGAAGGGTACCTCTTTATCGGACACATGGGACTTTTGTTTTCATTTGAAGATGACACCTTGTTATTCATAGAAAAAATAAACTTTCAAGAACCGTACCAAGCCATTAAGTTTGAAGACCGTGTGGCTTTGAATGATTACTTGATGAACAAATACGACATCTCATGGAACCAACCAACTGCGAGCCCCTTTATAATGGAAAATGATCAGTTGCTAGAAGGATACCGTGTCAATCCAGATAACCCGGAATATGCAAAAAGGTAAGAAGAGACGTGCATGCGGATAAGCGACTGACAAGTCATTGTTAGAGAAAAATGTCTCTTTTAGGATGTTATTCTATAGAAATAAAAAATCTCATACATTTTGGATGTTACTGCTAAACAAGAAAGCGACTGAAGGAGATTGTGTCCGTTGCCTAAATAAAGAAAGATAGCCACTGTCGTCCAAGATGTGTTGGCTATTCTAGAAGAAGATTAACCAACGAAGAAAGTCTTTTCTGTTGTTGCCAATACAGTTTACGTGTATAGTGCATTTTAAAAAATTAAAGGATTATTCTTAGATTTACTTTACAACTTCATTATTAAATTGAAAATGACTAAAACTACTCTTTATATGTGTGAGCGATACATACAAATGATAAAGTATTTAAGTAAATTATTGTAAAAAAAGTGAACCTACTACTCTATAGTAAAATCTTTAAAATATATAAAAGAAAGCTGAAATAAAAAAGAGAGTCTGGTATAGTGGTTTTTAAGTGCTTCTTTTGGGTGCATCCACAAGTCTGAAGAATTGAGAACATCTGTTTATACGCTCGGAGTCATAAAGAAAAGTGTCAAGAGGGCGCTCTGTTTAGAGAGTGGCACGCTTTTTTGATAGAAGCAGAGTGGAACTTTTGAGAACGAAAATGCATGAAATCGTTACACGTTTCATAGGAGGACAACAAAATGGCAAAGAAACGATTGGATCTAGGCGAAGCAGATATTAAAAAGCTGTTTATTACATTCATTATTCCAGCCGTCATCGGCATGTTGGCCACGACAACAGCTGGTTTAATCGATAGTTATTTTATTGGAAACTTCATTGGGTCAGAAGGAATTGGGGCGATCACAGTCGTCGTTCCCCTTTTAAGTATTGCAGCGGGGGTAGCTGCGATGATTGTGTCAGGTGGAGTCGTCTTGGCGGGGATTGCGTATGGAAAAAAAGACTTAGAACGAAGCAACAATTTATTTAATGTGACGTTTTATATGTTGATGATTACGTCCTTTTTATTGATGGCAGTGATTTGGCTGTTTGGTCGACCAATTGTGACAAACATCATTGGTGTCAAAGGAGTCTCTTTAACTTATGCCTTAGATTATTTGCGCATCACGACTTTATTTATTCCTTTTTTCATGTCGATGTTCTTTTTTAACTTCTTTTTGAAGTTAGACGGATTTCCGGTGGTCATCGTAATTGCGACTGTCATCGGTGTGTTGATCAACATTGTGATGGACTATTTATTGGTGAAAGTATATGCACTTGGGATGGGTGGCGCGGCGTTTGCAACTGGGATTTCGCAAGTCGTTCCAACCTTACTATTGTTAGGAGTGACCCTCAAGCAATCCAATTGGACGTTTGAGAAACCTGTATTTCGTGTGTCCGATATAAAAGACATCTTATTCAATGGATCGTCTGAATTTTTAAGTTTAGGTTCTGTTGGAATCGCAGGGTACATTTACAATTTAACCATCACAAAAAACTTAGGCGCAAAAGGCATCGCAGCATATGGAATTGCGATGCAAGTATCGAGTATTGCGATTATGGTGTTTTATGGCATCTCTGAAGGGATTCAGTCCATCGTAAGCTACAACTACGGAGCTGGAAAACTAGACCGCGTAGACGCTATTCGAAATCTAGCTTTTCGATACAGTGTGATGATTGGTCTCTTGTTTACGGGGATCTTTGTATTCTTTGGGAAAACTGTTTCAGGTATTTTTGTGGCAGATGTAGCGATCCAAGAACTGTCCAGCACAATTCTCTTGTTCTTTGCGATGGCCACAGTCATCGCTGGAATCAACCTAAACGCGTCGACCTATTACACGGCGTTAGGCCAACCGGTCAAATCGGCCTTGCTTGCCTTGGTTCGCAGTTTGTTTGGATTGGTTATTGGCTTGCTGATTTTCCCACCTCTGTTTGGTACATATGGGGTATGGATTCCGATTGTCTTTACAGAACTCGTGACATTGGTGCTTGTGATTTATTACATTAAAGTCGCTCCATATGGAGACAAAAAAAGTCTAGCGTCTTCTGCTTCTTTAAAATAAAAAAGAACACTTTAAATTTTTAACGTGTAAGCTTCTTTCCACATACGTGTGTGAAAAGAAGCTTTTTTGTTAAATAAAAACTGTGTAATGGATAAATGATAGGTAACAGACATAAAAAAAGAGTGCTAAAAACCCACAAGTCTAACATGCTTTGTTTTCTATGACAGAGTGTGCAAATAAAAAGACCCCTCACAGCGCCTCTCTATTTTTAGAAAGACTCTATGCGGTGTCTGTTGGTATGGTTTTTCATGAACGACGAATTTGTCCATTTCCATGAATGACAAATTTGGTTGAGGTTAAAGCGTTTAAGCCCATTGGGCCACGTACATGTAGTTTTTGGGTACTGATACCCATCTCGGCTCCATACCCAAATTCAAATCCGTCGGTAAAGCGTGTGGAGGCATTGTGGTAGACAGAGGTTGCGTCCACGTTTCGAAGAAACATCTCGGCTTGTTTGGTGTCTTCTGTGACGATGGATTCTGAATGGTGGGTGCCATAGATGTTGATGTGTGCAATGGCCTCCACCGTTGTGTGGACAAGTTTGACGCTCACTGTTAGTCCCAGGTATTCTTCGTACCAATCTTCCTCGGTCGCAAGAGTTGCAAGAGGAAAAGCATCACAAATTTTTGCGTCAGCCACAATGGAGACATTATTTTTGTATAAGGTGTTTAAAAGAGCTAGCCCATGTTGGTCAAACCACGTGTCTTGGATTAAAATCGTTTCAATTGAGTTGCAAACAGAAGGGCGCTGTGTCTTTGCGTTTAACGCAATTTGTTCAGCCATTTGTGGGTTAGCTGAAGCTTCGATAAACAAATGACACGTTCCAGCACCCGTTTCAATCACTGGAACAGTCGCTTCTCGAATCACCGTTTGAATCAAGTTTTTTCCGCCTCGTGGAATCAAGACATCTAAATAGTCGGTTAAGGTAAACAACTCTTTGGCTGTTTCCCGACTTGTATCTTCAATGAGCTGAACGGCCTCCACCGGAACCGTGCTTTTTTCTAATGCGCGATGAATCGACGCTACAAGAGCACGGTTTGAGTGTTTAGCTGAAGAGCTCCCACGCAACACAACGGCGTTTCCCGTCTTTAGAGACAAAGTTGCGGCATCCACGGTTACATTTGGTCGCGCTTCGTAAATCAGTCCAATTACGCCAAGTGGGACTCGTTTTTTTTCAATCCGTAATCCGTTGTCTTTTTCAATGGTTTCCAGCACTTCTCCGATAGGGTCTTTGAGTTCAGTCAAGAGATGAATTGCATCAGCCATTTGATGGAGGCGCTCTTTGTTTAAGAACATGCGGTCCAACAAGGCATCTGTGAACCCTTCTTCTTGCCCACTGGACATGTCTTTTTTGTTTTCTTCAAGAATGGAGTCTTGGTCATATATCAGTTGTTCGGCAATCAGGCGGAGTGCTTTATTTTTTTCATCACTCTCTACATTGGAGAGGTGGTAACTTGCTTTTTTGGCAGCTTGTCCTTTCGTACGTACTTCGCTCATGGTGTTTCCTCCTTTAAGTAAAAAACTCAACCCAACGGTCACGGTGAATCACTTCAACAGAACGTTCTTCGTGATGAGAGTCTTCGCTTCGATTTAACAAAACTCTTTTTAGTGTATCGGATGAATAATTGACTTCCCCACGTCCTAGTAATCCATGGAGACCGTAAACTTCTACAACGTCTCCTGTTTGAAAGGAGCCATCTATTTTAAAAATCCCTGCAGGCAAAAGGCTTCTTCCTTGATACAAAATCGCATCTTCTGCTCCTTGGTCCACGTATAAAATGGCAACAGACTCTGAATGCAAGGCAATCCA
>CAYZZA010000077.1:0-5072 GCA_964482685.1 uncultured Carnobacteriaceae bacterium | reverse complement strand
GTTGGCAGTTGATGACTTCTGCCACAAGTAATTCTACTTTTTCAAACTCTTCAAATTTGATGGCGCCTTCTTTTTTAGAGACTAACTCAGTTTCTTCTGGGTTAAAGGAAGACGATGATTCTTCACTGTCTTCTTCAGGTTGTCCGCCATCCATTTGTTCTTTAATATAGGCAACTTCCTCGTCTATGTCTAAACGTGGAAAGAGTGGTGTCCCTTTTTTCACTACTGTTGTATTTTCTGGGAATGCGCCAAAGAGCACGTGTTCCCAATTTCCAGCCGTAGCTGCTTCTACCCCTAATTGAGTTAAAATAGCATCAGGAGAAACTGTTAAGAATGGCTTGAGTAAAATAGAAGTCACACGTAAACTTTCTGCTAGATGAACCATCACACTTTGTAGTTCTTCCTTGTTGCCGTCTTCTTTTGCTAAAGCCCATGGTTTGGTCTCATCAATATACTTATTCGTACGAGAAATCAATGTCCAAATCGATTGCAAAGCGGTACTAAACTGCATTTGCTCCATGTGTGTTTTGTATTCTATCAATGTTTGATCTGCGGTTGTTTTCAAAATTTCGTCATACGGCGTGACATTGCCCGTATACGCTGGGACTTCCCCATCAAAATATTTATTGATCATCGCGATGGTTCGATTTAATAAGTTTCCTAAATCATTGGCTAAGTCATAATTGATACGAGCCACAAAATCTTCTGGTGTAAACACTCCGTCACTTCCAAAAGGCACTTCGCGCATCAAGTAGTATCGCAAGGCATCTAGCCCGTAACGTTCTACCAAGACTTCAGGATACACAACGTTTCCTTTTGATTTGGACATTTTTCCATCTTTCATTAGCAACCAGCCATGTGCAAAAATTTGTTTTGGCAACGGAAGGTCCAAAGCCATCAACATAATGGGCCAATAAATGGTATGGAAGCGCACAATTTCTTTTCCAACCATATGCACATCTGCGGGCCAATACTTCTGGAACAACTCATCGTTTTCGGTTCCATATCCTAAAGCGGAGATGTAGTTAGCTAAGGCATCAATCCACACATACACCACATGCTTAGGGTTGCTTGGGACCTTGACCCCCCATTTAAAGGTGGTCCGAGAAACGGCTAAATCTTCTAAGCCAGGTTTCAAGAAGTTATTGACCATCTCATTTTTCCGAGAGACAGGCATGATAAAGTCCGGGTGTGCTTCGTAATACGCCAATAACCGGTCCGTATACTTGCTCATTTTAAAGAAATACGATTCTTCTTTCACCAATTCAACTGGGTGTCCACTATCAGGAGACTTTCCACCAATAACGTTCCCGTCTGTGTCCTTAATCGGATCTACTAATTGAGAAGCGGTGTAGAAGGTCTCATCTGAGATAGAATACCATCCTTCATACTCTCCTAAATAAATATCTCCTTGTGCTAAAAACCGTTCAAAAATAGCCGCAACCATCTCTTCGTGTTGCGCATCCGTTGTGCGGATAAACGCATCGTGACTAATATCTAGTTTTTTCCATAAACCCTTAATGTATGCGGCCATTTCATCGACATATGCTTTTGGGGTCGTATTCAATTCAAGCGCTTTGGTTTCAATCTTTTGTCCATGTTCATCAGTTCCAGTTAAATAAAACACGTCATAGTTTTGCATGCGTTTGTAGCGAGCCATCACATCACAAGCAATCGTAGTATACGCATTTCCGATATGTAATTTCCCACTTGGATAATAAATAGGGGTTGTAATATAAAAGGTTTTTTTCTCTTCCAACGTTCGTTCCTCCTTGTGACGTTCTAAAAGACGCACATTTTTCTTCAGTCTATTCATTATATCACAGAAAAACAAGCAGGATAAGGAAACAACCATCCTTTTCGAGTGATTAATGAAAAAGAAAACAAGGCTACATCTATTGAATTCTTAGGAAAGCAAGCTTTCCTAAACATGGATTCATAAACAGATAAAGTACAAATAAGAACGTGGTAAAAAATTTAGTCACTAAAAAAGAACGGACTGTTTTTATCAGTCCGTTCTTTTTTTGATTCTTTTAAGATGCACTGCATTATGAACTACATTCTTCGCAAGGGTAGAATATCTTCATACATAACATCCGTGATGGCCTTTTTGGTTTCTCGCCAATAAGATAAACGGCGAACAGGATTATCTACTTGTTCCTTATATGTTTCATAATCACTCGTTCGTTTGAGGTCATGTTCCCCACTTTGTCTGTCACGCTTTGGATTGAAGTGATCCACATAATACGTCAACAAGTCTTCATCTAAAGCCCACTCCTTAGAAAGGGCTTCAACGTAATACGCTTTGGATTCTTGAATCATGTCTTCTAACAAGGTGGAGACTTGTTTATCTCGGTAATTTTCAGGGTCCTTTTGAACATCTTGCCACAAACGTTCCATTAAAACAGCTAGTTTTGGGTTGGTGCGTTTTAAATCCTGAATGTAGCGATCAATCTCTTTGGTATCTGAATCCATCTTAGCAGGCGATTTTTCTGATAAATACTCTGGAACCAATGCTTGGATGAGCATCAAAATATACTCGTAATTGATGTCCTCTGATTTGACGGATTCCAATTCATAGGCAACATCAAACTCAATTGGCTGCGCTTCATCTTCTTCAACATTCGCTTTTATTTCTTCTAATACATTGACATACTTCCCATGGTACGATTCAATTTCTTCCACGCTTACCTGATAATCTTGTTCTAAATTGACGTCTTCAAATTCTGAATACACTTGAATGGCCGCATAGGTTTTGTCTAAACGTTGGAACGCTTTCGCAAATTGTTTTTTCTGAGCCATGGTTAACTCATCCACCGATTCTGGCATCGCGGCGATTTCGCGTAAGGCAGTCACTGCTTCTTTAAAGGCAACTTGAGATTCTTCAAACGTTGGTGCTAACACCTCATTCTCCCCTCCGTTTGAATACAGAAACAAGGCTTCTGATACCTTTTCTTCAAACAATGCGGGCGTTTGGAACGTGACGATTTGCCCAAATTGCTTCGAACGATCGAATAAACGATTGGTCCGTGAAAAAGCTTGAATCAAGTTATGTGGCTGCATGACCGGCCGGTCAATAAAAAGGGTGGATAAACACGGCGCATCAAACCCAGTCAAGAGACGGTCCACCACAATGACTAAATCCAACTGTTCTTGACGGAAGAAATACTTTTCTTGCTTACGTGCCAAACGGTCATTGACGTTCCGATTATAAGAGCGCATGGTTTCAATCGTAAAATTCGTTCCAAATAGCGTATTGTAATCTGAGATGGCTTCTGCCATCTTCTCTTGATTGGACACAGAGGCTTCTTCATTCTCAGACAAAGAATAGGTAATCGCAATCTTTGGAAAATCTGGCAAGACACTTTTGACCTTTTCATGGATAGAAAGTGATGTTTCACCTGCCACAACTTTCTTGAATAAGTCATAGTAAGCTTGCGCTTGGGAAATCGAAGACGTGGTCAAAAGGGACGTATACGTTTTCCCAGGCCCGTTTTGAAAACCAAGTTTCCGTCGGGATTTATTCAGAATAGAATGAACGACTTCTAACATATGTTTTTCATCTTCATAAACCGATTTGGGTATCTTTGCTTCTTTTTCAATCAAAGAAAGTCCAGTCAAATCGGCATCTGGGTCAACTTTTAAGACCAAATCATCTAATTCATCTTCTGAAAACGTTGATTTATACTCGATTTGAAAACCGAGCACGGCTTTGTCGTGAATGGCTTCCTTCACGGTATATTCATGTAAACGTCTGCCGTATTGTTCTTCTGTTGTACGTGCTAAATTCCCTGTTTCTTTTTTAGCATTTTCCACAAATATGGGGGTCCCCGTAAAGCCATACCACAGAGGTTGCCTGAAAAAGCGATCAATCTCTTGCTTCTTTTGAGGAGATACAGCCCGGTGGCATTCATCAACCACAAACGCGACATTCAATTGTCTTAATTTTTTATAGCGCGGAGTCGTTTCCTTGCCTTCAAATTGCCTCATCACATAATTCAACTTTTGAATGGTGGTCACAATGACCGTGCGATCCGCAGATAACAATTTTTTAATCAAGTCTTTGACGTTGTCGGTTTCATCAATTTGAATGACATCATTTTCTGCATACGAGGCAAAGGAAGAGGACGTTTGTTGGTCCAAATCGACGCGGTCTACGATAAAGATGGTTTTATCCAAAGACGGGATTTGTAACAAGTTACGAGCTGCCTTATAAGAAGTCAAAGTCTTTCCGGATCCGGTTGTATGCCAAACATAGCCGGATTCTTGTCGGATAGAGGCTTGTTTAATGGCCTCAATGGCATGGATTTGATAGGGACGTAATAAGATTAAGGCTTTCTTATCACTATCAATGACCGTATACTGTGTCACCATTTTATGTGCCTGCGGAATGGACAAGACGTGTTGGGCAAAAGTTAAGTAACTGGTCACCGGATCGTTGTGTTCATCTACCCACGTCGCTAAGAATTGTTCATTGAGTCGGGTATCTTGTGCCGCCGCAATATAGCGAGTGTCGCTGCCGTTGGAGACGACAAACATTTGGAGGGCGGAAAAAATCCCCGTAAACTTCCCTTGCATCAAGTATTTTTTGATTTGACGAAAGGCTTCCATGTACGAATGAGCACGGTTTTTCAGCTCAATATGAATCAGTGGCAAGCCATTGATTAAGAGAGTGATGTCAAAACGTCGGTCTCGGTCCTCGTCGCTTTGTTTAAAGCTTTGGAATTGATTAATGACTTCATACGAGGACATCCCACCGGCGATGTCTGCTCGGTTTAAAACTTTCAAGCGAATGGTGCCCAAGGAGGCATCTTCCCGTTGGACTTGGACTTTCGCAATGCCATTCTCACCTGCCAACCATTTGGACGCTTGATAGAAGTTCGCAAACTGTAATTGGTTTTTGACCTGTTGGAATTCTTGTTCGGTCAAATGGACATCATTTAAGACATCTTTGTTGTTACGTTCTAGCTTCTCTCGCACGTTTTCCCAGAGCTTCTCTTCGGTATCCAAATCTCCTCGATAGGTCCATTGCGATTCCCCCCCAATCAACTGATTGATGAGGGCTTGTTCTA
>CAYZZA010000076.1:4502-5174 GCA_964482685.1 uncultured Carnobacteriaceae bacterium | reverse complement strand
TTCCCAACAAATATTAAATCAGAACGCAAATTGTTGAGTCGTTTTAGAGCCGAAACAGTTGTCCCATACTTACGTGCAATTCCAGACAATGTATCGCCACGAACGATGGTGTGCATACCTGTTTTGTTTTGAACGGAATTTGATGAAGAAGTAGTTCCCGTGGTTGGTGCTTGCCCATTTGCTGACACACGTAGTGTACGTCCTATGTAGATAGTATCTGATGATAAATTGTTCCATTTTTTCAAATCTACCACTGTCGTTTTAAACTTAACAGCCAAGGCCGAGAGAGTATCACCACGAACAATCGTGTACAATGTAGTCTTTTGGGGTGTAACTGCTGGTTTTCCGACAGGCTTTTCAACGGGTTGTCCAACCGGACGGCTTGATGGTACAAGCAATGTACGGCCGGTGTAAATTATATCAGAAGACAACTTGTTCAGTTGTTTTAAGTTTGACACTGTTGTACCAAATTTAAGGGCAATACCTGACAATGTGTCTCCACGGACAATCGTGTAAGACGTTGTTCCTTCAGATTGCTGACTTGGTGTCTCGGTTGGTGCCTCAACAGGTTTCTCAACTGGTTTTTCAGTTTCAACCGGACTACTTGATGGCACAAACAATGTACGGCCGGTGTAAATTATATCAGAAGACAACTTGTTCAGTTGTTTTAAG
>CAYZZA010000076.1:0-4402 GCA_964482685.1 uncultured Carnobacteriaceae bacterium | reverse complement strand
CAGATTGCTGACTTGGTGTCTCGGTTGGTGCCTCAACAGGTTTCTCAACTGGTTTATCTGTCGGTGTAAACTCAGAACCTACATCTGGAGTCTCTACTTCCATAAACGAATCAAAACGTGTTAAATCATACAGCTCAATGATTCGATTTAACTTAGAAGCGTAGCTTGGATCCGTTGCGTATCTTCCTTGCAACCAAGCAGTTGCCTCACGATAAGTTTTGGCGTTTGACTTCCAGGTTCCTGCATAAAATTGTTTGTTCCATGATAGACCATTTGCGAGCAAACGTGCGTTATCTAATAGCGATTCTGCATACGATGGATACTTTTTAAACTCTTGTGGAATCGTAATCCATCCGCCAGCTTTGCTGTATTCTTTTGTATAAAGGACAACAGACGCGCCATTGTATCTTCCTTTAATACCAAACAAGTTATAATTTGGAGAAACAGATAGACTACTCTTTCCATACCCACTTTCTAACGCGGCTTGGGCAATCATCACAGATGCATACAATCCATGTTGATCAGCAATTGTGGACGCATGGTTGGCTACAGATTGAATAAATCCTGTTGGAGTTTTTGCGTTTGCAATGTCACTATTTTGTATCGGCTGATTTACTGGAAGACCAGAGAGTACTAGTCTTTGTCCAACACTAATTTTATTTTGATCTTTTATATTGTTTGTCTGAACGAGCGCTTGTACTGTCGTATCATGTATTCTTGCTATTTCATTTAACGTATCGCCAGATTTAACTACATAATATTGAGCATCACTTGTTTTTTCAACACTACTTGTCATAGAAAAAACTTGTGCTGTAGCTTGTTTTGTTTCCTGGTTTACTTCTTTAGTTTCTCCCGCAACTTGAGTTAGGTTTGCCTTTTTAACCTGTTCGACGCCCTCAGCTTGAGTTACCTCTTCAACTGTTTCAATGTTTTCAGTAGGCTCTGTTTCCTCAACAGATTCAACATCTTCATTTTCAAGTGGTTCTTCAACCTGTTCGACGCCCTCAGCTTGAGTTACCTCTTCAATTGTTTCAATGTTTTCAGTAGGCTCTGCTTCCTCAACAGATTCAACATCTTCATTTTCGAGTGGTTCTTCAACCTGTTCGATGCCCTCAGCTTGAGTTACCTCTTCAACTGGTTCAATGTTTTCAATAGGCTCTGTCTTCTCAACCGTTTCAACAACTTCATTTTGAAATAGTTTTTCAACGTCTTCACCAGATTCGATGTTTGTTTTTCTGTCTTGTTCTCGAATGAGGATTGCCATGAGAGTTTCTATTTCACTCTCACTCATTTCTTCTATGTGTAACTCTTCGCTATTTATTTCACTATATTGGGCAGCTATTAATGTATATAATTCTTTGATTAGTTGTTGTCGTTCAATCTCTTGTTCTTTCGTTCGTACAACAGAGGCATTAGCAACTTCATTTTCGTTTGTATGTGCCTCACTAGAAAATGTAGCCTGTATTTCTTCTTGTAGCGATTGAACAGTAATTGTTTCTGGCTGTTCTTCTGCTCGTACAATAAACGGTGATGTAGAAAGCGACGCAATGCCCAATAAGGCTCCTGCACTCAAAGACAAACTATATTTTTTAGAAAACATTTCTTTCTTGTTGGGTAACTGGAAAGGACCTTGATTAGAAAGTATACGCTGTTTGCTCAAAATATTATCTCCTTTTCATAGTTTATAATTCTTTATACAACATAGAATTTGCATGATACACTAGTGTAAACAAACAATGGAATAGGGACGGCAAACTTGACTATCGGAACGGAGCAGCTGGCGGACAATTCCCAATAGGGACAAAACCACATCACATACAATGACTGGGAAAGAAACACTTTTCGTCTAGTTTATAACGTTGACATATAAATCTTTTTGACTGTTTTAGAGTGTAAGTCTACTATACCTGAGTTTGCTACTTTTTAAATAGACTATCCCTTATTTTTAGTTTTTATCACGCTACCTTAACTAAACTGTCTTAAGCACGTCATATTAGACATCTGTTTGAAATAATTAAACATAGAAAGGATTAACGCGTAATGCTACTTAGTGCAATGAAATATGGGCATCAATTACTAAAAGAGACGATACGTCCTGGAGAAACTGTGATTGATGCTACCGTTGGAAAAGGCAATGACACTGTTTTTCTAGCCACCTTAGTAGGGACATCTGGATCTGTGATTGGATTTGACATCCAAAAAGAAGCCATTAATTCTACAAGAGAAAAATTACTACTCACTGGCCTACACACTCAAACTACCCTTCATCATAGGGGGCATGAACAAATTGGAACCGTTCTTTCAGAAAAAGAAAGAATAGGGGCTGCATTGTTTAATTTAGGGTATTTGCCTACAGGCGATAAGACAATCACAACCACACATGACACTACCCTTGTTTCCATTCAAGCAATCTTGCCACACCTTAGAAAGGGAGGAATTGTTGTACTAGTCGTTTATCCGGGACATCCGGAAGGAAAGCGAGAAGCCCAAGCTCTTTTAGAATGGGTGCCTACTCTTTCACAAAATGACTTTGATGTGCTCCACTATTCTTTCTTAAACCAAAAAAACGAACCACCTTTTCTTTTGGCAATTGAAAAAAAATAATACCTTTTGGTGAAATACTCTTACAAATAAAGATAAAAACACAAATAAAAGAAATAGGGAAGATAAAAACTGTCTGAGTAGCTTGACACGTTCTTTTTCTACATAGAAAAGAATGTGATACACTACTTTGACAGTTTTTGTTTGTTTATTTTCCAATAGATAAGTATTCTAGAAGCTCATCAACTTTATCGGTTTTTTCCCACGGCAAATCAAGGTCTAGACGACCAAAATGACCATAGGCTGCGGTTTGTTTATAGATGGGACGGTTTAAATCCAACATCTTAATAATTCCCGCAGGTCTTAAATCAAATATGTTTCGGATAGCTTTAACTAAATCTGTTTCGTTGACTTTTTTACTTCCAAATGTATCGACCGAAATAGAAACAGGATGGGATACGCCAATTGCATATGCCAATTGAACTTCACACTTTTCAGCTAGTCCACTTGCGACAATATTTTTTGCGATATACCGTGCTGCGTAACTGGCAGAGCGATCTACTTTTGTTGGATCCTTTCCAGAAAAGGCTCCTCCGCCATGGCGTGCATAGCCTCCATATGTATCGACAATGATTTTTCGACCTGTCAAGCCTGCATCTCCTTGCGGACCTCCAACAACAAAACGACCTGTTGGATTGATGTAGTACTGAGTCTCTGAATCCAATAAGTATGCTGGAATGACTTCTTTAATGACCTTATCCAACATGTCCTCTTTCAGCCGTTCATTTGACACGTTTGGATGGTGTTGTGTGCTAACGACAATTGAATCTACTCGTGCTGGTTTTCCAGATTCGTCGTATTCAACGGTAACTTGAGCTTTTGAATCCGGACGTAAATATGTTAATTCTTCTGTTTTTCTTAACTCAGCGAGTTTTTGAACAAGGTGATGACTTAATGAAATAGGCAAAGGCATTAATTCTTCAGTTTCATTTACTGCAAATCCGAACATCAACCCCTGATCTCCTGCTCCTATTTTGTCCATTTCGTCTGTCCCCGTTTTTTTAAATTCAACGGAATCATCCACACCTAGTGCAATGTCTGTCGATTGCTCGTCAATGGATACGAGCACGGCACAAGTGTCTGCATCAAAACCATACTTTGCACGTGTATACCCAATTTCTCGAATTGTCTCTCTCGCTACTTTTTGGATATCCACATATGTAGATGTACTAATTTCTCCTGCGATTAAAACTAATCCTGTCGTAACAAGCGTTTCACATGCTACTCTCGCATTTGGATCATCTGTTAAGATGGCGTCCAATATTGCGTCGCTCACTTGATCAGCTATCTTATCCGGGTGCCCTTCTGACACCGATTCGGACGTAAACAATCTCTTTTCACCCATATTTATTCCCCCTTACAATATTCGGTTACAAGGCTTCTCCGCAGTTGCGGATCCTTTCGGGAATTCCTTTGCGAACCTCTTTTATTCTAACATACCTTATACTCATTTGCATACCGACAAACGCATTACAACCGAATAAATATACAAACAAAAAAAGCCCACCTAATGTGAACTTTTTTAATATGAAACTATGAAGCGGGTAGCGAGAATCGAACTCGCATCAACAGCTTGGAAGGCTGTGGTTTTACCACTAAACTATACCCGCATTTTTTTACTTCATGGCTCAGGACAGAGTCGAACTGCCGACACACGGATCTTCAATCCGTTGCTCTACCAACTGAGCTACTGAGCCAAAACGGTCTCGACGGGATTTGAACCCGCGATCTCCTGCGTGACAGGCAGGCATGTTGACCACTACACCACGAGACCAATTTCAGTTTGGTTCTTTCTGATTGC
>CAYZZA010000075.1:0-5311 GCA_964482685.1 uncultured Carnobacteriaceae bacterium | reverse complement strand
GCTCTAGAGAAGCTCGCAACCATGGAAGGAGTACGTTTTAGTTTTTCGTTGGCTTCTTCCATTGGATAGCCTCCAGATAGAGCGACGACGCGTAAAACATTTGGATGGTTGGCACATGCTTCGTAAGTTGTTTCAATAGATGGAAGCGTTAATTTTAAGAGAACCACTTCGTCTTCGTTTAGTTTGTTTAATTCGGCCAACATTGCGTCGTTTAACAACGTTTCAATTTCGGCTTTGTCTGCACTGTGGATATTCACTTCTGGTTCAACAATAGGCACAAGACCGGCTTTTAAAATTTGTTTAGCCCAGTCAAACTGTTGAGCTACAATTTCTTGAATTCCTTTCGGATTAGCGGATTGAATAACAGAGCGCATTTTTGTACCAAATACGTGTCTTTTTACTGCGCGGTCTAATAACTCTTCTAACTCTGGAAAGTCATTCATCAATTGTACACCGTCTTTTTCTTCCGCAAGTCCTTTGTCTACTTTGACAAAAGGAATGATTCCTTTTTTCTCCCAAAGATAATCCGGCGTTTTCATCCCTTCGATGTCACGGTCCATTGTTTGTTCAAATAAAATGGCTCCTAGAATAGAATCCGAATTAAAGGCTGGAGATGTGATGATACGTGTGCGCATCGCGTGGACAGCATCAAACATTTCCTCTTCATTTTTATAGGAATCTTCTGTCACGCCGTATGCGGCAAGCGCGCGTGGTGTGCTTCCTCCACTTTGATCCAAGGCAGCGATAAAGCCTGCTTTTTCTTTAATTTGTGTCAATTGTTGTTCATTCATTCGTAACCCTACCCCTTTCATTATGTAGAAGAGCTTTGTGAACGTTTTCAACTGAATATTCACTCGTTACAAGCATATCACAAAATAGATTTTTAGTGGAAGAAGAATACTTGAAAAGAAAAGAAAGTCTTACAACAAACGCTTGCTATAATGTCTAGACAAGCCTATAATAAACATGTGTCATGAACAAAAACATGTGTTTAGGGTGGGTATAAGATGCTAAACGAAAACGAAAAAAAGATTTTGCAAGAAATTAAGAAAAATCCCTATATTTCTCAGTTAGAGATCGCAGACAAACTTGAATTGTCTCGTTCTGGTATTGCTGGACTTATATCGAAACTTCTTAAGGAAGGCTATATTTTGGGCAGAGCCTATGTGTTAAACGATCAAAAAAACAAACAGATCGTATGTATAGGTGGCGCCAATATTGACCAAAAATGGCTCTTGCACCAAGATCTTCAACTACATACCTCTAACCCAGCTTCATCAGAATCCTCCTCCGGAGGGGTTGTGCGAAATGTAGCCGAAAACTTAGGACGACTCGGACAGCCTGTGACGTTGTTAGCGGTTCTAGGCCAAGATGCGCATGGAGAACAACTAATTGACTATTCTTCAGAGTTTATGGACATGTCACGTGTGACCCAATTGGAAGATGAAACCACGGGAACCTATCAAGCAGTGCTACAACCAGATGGGGACATGGTGGTTGGGTTAGCCAATATGGCCATTATGGAAAGAATGGATGTTCAATGGGTCAAAGAATCCGAAGCGATCTTAAAAGGAGCGCGATTTATTGTGGCAGACAACAACTTGCCGCAAGAAACGGTTTCGTATCTAGTGGACTTCAGTCAAAAAGAAGGAAAAATCCTTATTTTGATTGGCGTCTCTGCACCAAAGACAAAAAGACTCCCTGCTAAATTAGAGGGAACGGCATTGGCCTTGTTTAATAAAGATGAAGCCCAAGCTTATTTCCAAACCGATGAAGAAGACGTCGTCGTACTTGCGTCCATGTGGATTGATGTTGGGTGCAAACAAGCAGTGGTGACAGACTCGGTGCACGGAGTGGGATATGCAGATCATACAGGCGAACGCAAATTGATTCCTGTGGAGAAAGCACCTTATGTAGTCGATGCGACGGGAGCAGGAGATAGTTTTGCTGCAGGCGTTATTTATGGTCTGTCGCAAGACAAAGACTTAGAAGAAGCAGTGCAATATGGACTGACGAATTCGTATTACACGGTGCAAACTGTAGAGTCCGTTCGCCATGAATTAACGGAAGAGTTACTAAAAAAAGAAAAAGAGGAGCGATTTTAGATGAAAAACGCAAAACAATACTTAACATACTCAAAAGAGGTTCAAAACGCATTGGACAACAACAAACCAATCGTTGCATTGGAATCAACCATTATTTCTCACGGAATGCCTTATCCACAAAACGTGCAAATGGCTGAAAAAGTGGAACAAATCATTCGTGAAGAAGGAGCCGTTCCAGCAACAATCGCTATCATGGATGGAAAAATTAAAATTGGTCTTGAAAAAGAAGATCTTGAAATTCTAGCAAAAAGCCCAGATGTGGCAAAAGTATCTAGAAGAGACTTGCCTGTTATTGTGTCACAAAAAACACTTGGTGCGACAACTGTTGCAGCAACCATGATTTGTGCAGAGCTTGCAGGAATTTCATTCTTTGTTACAGGTGGAATTGGTGGAGTTCACAGAGGATTTGAACAACACATGGACGTATCTGCTGACTTAGAAGAATTGGCCCAAACAAACGTAACGGTTATCTGTGCAGGAGCCAAATCCATTTTAGACTTGCCACGTACATTGGAATATCTAGAAACACAAGGCGTTCCTGTAATCGGATACGGTACAGACGAATTGCCAGCATTCTTCACACGTAAAAGTGGGCACAAACTAAGCATTCGTATGGACAAACCACAAGATATTTCCCACGTTGTGTATACAAAAGCACAATTAAACTTACAAGGGGGCACATTAGTTGTGAACCCAATTCCAGAAGAACACGAATTAGACAAAGACTACATCGATGGCATCATTGCTGAAGCCGTTCAAGATGCAGAAGCACAAGGCGTAAGTGGAAAAGATACGACTCCATTCTTACTAAAAGCCATTGTTGAAAAAACAGACGGCAAGAGTCTACAAGCTAACTTAGAGTTGGTGTACAACAACGCCCACGTAGGTGCAAAATTAGCAGTTGCATACAACGCAATTGTGTCAAACACAGACAAATAAAAAGAATCATAGAGATAGACATGTAACCAAAAAAGAGTGGAGAATTTTTCTCCACTCTTTTTTGGTATTTGTGGCATAAACACAATCGAATAAGCAAACAGTGTACACGATATCCTAAAACAAAGAGAGGAAAGCTGTAGGTGCTCCCATTCAGGACAAGATGTCGGAGTGGATAATTTTTAGAGTGGTCAAGCATGAAAAGAGACTGCTCTTTTCGTTTGAAAAGCAATCATCTGGTTTCATATTTTTATTTGTTGGCATTCTTGCTATACTTAAACGTAACAAACAACGAAGAGAAACAGAGCAAATAAGATCAACCAAGGAGTAAGTATAAAAAAAGGAGTGTGTAGGATGGAACAAGGTGTAAAAAACAGAAAAGACGTATTGGAACAAGAAACGTGGGATTTAACGGCTTTGTTTGAGTCCACTCAAGCGTTTGAGCACGCGCTTGTGGACTTGAAAACAGAAACAACGAATTTTGTAGAACACTATGAAGGCAAGGTAGAAGGTGTTGACACTGTGGTCAAAGCCTTAGCAGATTATGAATCAATCCGTATCCAAACCTCGTGGATAGGGCAATATGCGTCTCTTCCAACGAATGTGGATATCGGCGATACAGAAGCTGCTGAACGCTTGCGTTTCGTAAGTGGCACCTTGGCTGACATCAGTGCGGCATTGAGTTTCTTTGACTCTGCCTTAGTATCGTTAGAAGAAAGCGTGTTGGATGAAATTGTCCAGGCAGCTCCACAGTATGCCTCCTTTATTCGTCAAGTGAAGAAACAAAAGCAAGCACAATTAGATCCAGCTGCAGAAAAGTTGTTGGCGCAACTTGGCCCCGTGTTGAACGCTCCAAAAGATGTATTTGAACAAGCCCGTTCGGCGGATATGGACTTTGGGACGTTTACTGTGAACGGACGCGAGTATGAATTGACTTTTGTGTTGTACGAAGAATACTACATGTATCATGCGGATACAAACGTGAGAAGGGCTGCTTTCGATGCGTTTTCGGCTGTGTTGAAAAAATACGAACACGTCATGGCAACAGCGTATTATACGCAATTAAAGAAAGAAAAAACACTTGCGACGCTACGAGGCTATGATTCTGTTTTTGATTACTTGCTGGCCAGTCAAGAAGTCGATCAAGACTTGTATCACCGCCAAATTGACATGATCATGACCGAATTTGCACCGGTGATGCAAAAGTATATTACACACCTTAAAGAAGTCAATGGATTAGAGACGATGACGTATGCAGATCTAAAAATTGATTTGGATAGCGAGTATGCGCCGGTTGTCTCCATTGAAAAGTCCAAACACCTTGTGGAACAGTCGCTTCAACCTTTGGGTGCGGAATATGTAGACATGATTATGCAAGCTTATCCAGAAAGATGGATTGATTTTGCAGCCAACAAAGGAAAGCGTTCTGGAGCATTTTGTTCCGCTACACATGGGAAACACCCATACATTCTTTTGTCGTGGACAAATCAGTTGGATGATGTGTACACTTTGATGCATGAACTTGGACATGCGGGACAAGGTATTTTGTCTCATGCTAACAACTCGGTGCTTGGTGCACGCATGTCACTATACCAAATAGAAGCCCCTTCTACGTTTCATGAGTTGTTGCTAACCGATTACTTGAAAAAAGAAGCTACGGATCCACGTGCAGAAAGATCTGTCTTATCGAAAATGATTTCCAAGACGTATTTCCATAATTTTGTAACACATTTATTGGAAGCGGCGTATCAGCGAGAAGTCTATCGCCTCGTTGATGCTGGAAAAGGTTTTGATGCCAATACCTTAAGTGCGTTGAAAAAAGACGTGTTGACACAATTCTGGGGAGAAGCAGTCGAATTGACACCAGGCTCCGAGCGGACGTGGATGCGCCAAATTCATTACTACATGGGATTGTATCCATATACTTACTCAGCAGGGTTAACGATTGCTACCCAAGCCTTTTTGAAGATGAAACAAGACGGTCAGTCGCAAGTAGATGCGTGGCTACAATTTCTTGCTTTAGGTGGTCAAAAAATCCCAGCTGACGCAACCCAAGTGGCAAACATTGACATCACATCGGATGAGCCGTTAAAGCAAACAATCGCCTATTTGGACACGGTGGTTGATCGAATTGTTGACTTAAGTACAGAAGTGTCTTCTTAAAAAAGAAAAAAGAAAAACAAAAAAGAAATCACAAAAGAGTGATTTCTTTTTTTATGCTTAAAAAGCTGTTCCAAAAAGTTGTGTAATGTAGATGTTTTCCTCATCTG
>CAYZZA010000074.1:0-5346 GCA_964482685.1 uncultured Carnobacteriaceae bacterium | reverse complement strand
CGAGTCGACAAACACTTGGCAATGGGTTAGGATTTTCGCTTGTGCATCGTATCATTGAGCTACACGAAGGGACAATCGCAGTGAAAAGCAGCAAAGGCATGGGAGCGACGTTTACTGTGACGCTCCCACAAAAAGCGAGTTCACAATGAGTTCATAAAAAATTGATATCCTCTTAGATGTAGAGAAACATAGGAGGATATAAAAATGATTCGAATTATAACCGATAGTGCCGCGGATATTCCTTTAGAAGAAGCAAACGATCTAAACATTCACATCGTGCCTTTGCATACAACGTTTGGCACTCATGAAATCAAACAAGAGACAATAGAAGATTACAATCAATTCTATAAAGAATTAATGACTACAGACGTACTTCCAATCACAAGCCGTCCGTCTCCTGACGCATATAGTTTCTATTTTAAAGAAGCTGAAGAAAAAGGCGAAGACGTTCTTGTTTTAGCTTTGTCCAGTGGGTTAAGCGGGACGTATGAAAGTGCGGTACTTGCACGAAACTTATCCCCGTATAAAGAAAACATTGTAGTCATCGATACGCAACAAGCTATTTTAAGTCAGCGTATGCTTGTCGAACATGCCGTCCAGTTACGAGATGCTGGGGCGACACTTGACAAAATTGTAGACTCTGTGAATGATGTAAAAGAGCGTATGGTAGTCTGTGGACTCATAGATACATTAAAGTATCTGAAAATGGGCGGTCGGATTCCGAAAACATTAGCCGTCCTAGGAGAGGCCTTAAAAATAAAACCCCTGATTCTCTTAGAAGATGGAGTATTGACGGAATCTGGGAAAAAAAGAGGGCGTGCCGCTGGAAAGAAACATCTCCAAAAAGAATTGGACCATGTCCGTCTTGATCCCACATTCCCTGTATATTTTGGATATACATTAAACCAAAAAGAGGGACAGTGCTTTATGGAAGAAACAAAAACAGCGTATACGTTATCAAACGTCAACCTTTTCCCGATAGGTGGAGTAATCGGAACACATGTAGGTCCCGAAGCTCTAGCTATCGCGTTTGTAAAAGAAAAGTAACCAGACACTTTGAGTTAGTGGTACACTCTTCTAGTCACTTGATTAGAAGTTTTTTTGTGTGAATCAAGCAAAAAGAGCAGTGAATGAGCCTTTAAAAATATAAAAGGAGGACGTATATGCACTCGTGTCACAAAAACAGTGAGGACGCACATTCTTCTCACTCAGAATGTGTTTCCCTAGTTCCGATTTTTAATCATTTAGAACCCGAGCAATTAGATGAAGTAATGAAAACGACTCAATCGGTATCGTATGAAAAAAATGAAGTGATTTATCATGCTGGTGATAAGTCAGATTCTCTTTACATTATCAACAAAGGGTCTGTCCGCATTTATCGCTTATCCGAATCAGGAAAAGAACAGCTCGTTCGGATTTTAAATGTAGGCGATTTTATTGGAGAACTAGCCCTTTTTTCTGAAACAATCCATGAGTCCTATGCGGAGGCCCTCGTACAAACGGACATTTGCTTCATCAAACGTACGGACTTACAATCTTTGTTGTTAAAATACCCTTCGATTGCGTTAAAAGTGTTGTCTGAATTTTCACATCGCTTAGAAGAGTCAGAAAAACAAACGACGCGTTTTTCAACAGAAAACGTGGAAACACGTCTTGCTTTATTTTTAGCCGAACAAGTAGCCGAAGAGGAGTCTGGGAATCGGATATTTACATTGCCTATGAGTAAAAAGAATATCGCCTCCTATTTAGGCAGCACACCAGAAACCATTAGTCGCAAATTTAATGAGTTAGAAGAACGAGGCTACATCGAACAACTAACGTATAAAAAAATAAAAATTCTTGATTTAGAGGCATTGCAGTCTGTTTGAATAGGTGCGAAAGAGACACCAAGAATGCAGAGACACAAAAATAGCGGATCCGTTTGATAGGGACCCGCTATTTTTGTTTGTATAAGGTGGGTAGGTGGACAAGAAGAAGCTTTTCCTGCTAAATATTTGTTCAGCTTTGTCTTTTTTCTTTTAATCGAAACTGTAACAAGCGCATCCCGTTTAAAATAACAACCAAAATGCTTCCTTCATGGACCAACATCCCGATAGACATGTTCATCCAACTGCTAAAAAAGACACTGAAAAGTAAAAAGAGCACAACGCCAACCGCAATGAGAATGTTTTGCTTCATGTTCCAAGCGGTAGCTTTTGTCAACCCTAAGGCATGCGGGAGACGACTGAAATCAGAATTCATCAACACAACATCTGACGTTTCAATAGCAACATCTGTTCCACTTCCCATGGCGATGCCGATATCTGCTAAAGCTAGAGAAGGACTATCATTGACCCCATCTCCAACAAACGCAACTATCTGACCTTCTTTTTGTAGCCCAGCAATGTAAGCGGATTTGTTTTCTGGCAACATATGTCCGTATGCTTGTGTAAGTCCCAATTCATGAGCAACTAAATCAACGGTACCTTGATTGTCACCCGAGAGAACAACTAGGTGTTTAACCCCTAATTTTTTTAAACCTTCTAAATGTTGTTTCACACCTGGACGTATTTGATCTCGGATGCCCATTAAAACGTGTAGATGACCATCCATAGCAGTAAAGACAAGCGAGTTTCCTTGTTTTTCTAGATGTTTGCTGTCGGCTCGTGCTTGATCAGACAAAGGAATCTTTTCCGCTTCCATTAAGGCAAGGTTTCCAATGACGAGGCGATGGCCACTGACAGAGGCAACAATTCCACCACCTTTGACGACTTCGGTTTGTTCAACGGGTGAAAGAGGGGTGGGTCCAATGTACGTCAAAATAGCTTTCCCTAAAGGATGGTCGGATTCTTTTTCAACACTTGCTAAATATCCAAGAACAATATCCGTGTTGTCTGAGTAGGTTTTTATGTCTGCTACATCTGGGTTTCCAATCGTTAAGGTCCCAGTTTTATCAAAAACCATAGTGTCTACACGACTAAAGTCATGGATGACTTCGCTTCCTTTTAACAGCACACCATTGCGTGCCCCATTTCCAATACCAGCCACATTGGAGACAGGAACACCAATCACTAAGGCGCCAGGACACCCTAAAACCAATACGGTAATGGCCAATTCAACATTTTGGGTGAATACCCAGACAAGAAAAGACATGACAAGGACTGCGGGTGTGTAATATTTTGCGAATCGGTCAATAAAGCGCTCGGCTTCGGATTTTGAATCTTGAGCTTCTTCCACTAATTCAATGATTCGCCCAAAGGTCGTGTCTTCTCCTACGCGGTCTGCGCGGATTTGGAGTGTACCATTTTCTAAAATGGTCCCAGCAAACACAGTAGCATCCACTGTTTTTCGTGTTGGAACAGATTCACCGGTGATACTGGCTTCGTTGATATGTCCTTCACCAGTCAAAACAGTGCCATCTACAGGTACTTTTGCTCCTGTTTTGACGAGTAAAAAATCTCCTTCGTCTACATCGTCTACATCTACTTCTTCATACTCTCCTTCAGACACCAGTCTAAGGGCACTTTCAGGTGCCATGTCGGTTAATTCTTTAATCGCTGAGCGTGTTTGATTCAGTGTGCGCTGCTCCAAATAATGACCGAATAAGAATAAGAAAGTCACAATGGCAGACTCTTCATAATTTTGAATCAAAAATGCGCCGATGACCGCAATGGTCACCAAAATATCGATGCTAATGACTTTTACTTTTAGCGCTTGATACGCTTGAATCGCGATGGGGGCAACGCCAAAGAGAGAAGCAAGGATCAAAGACCCTTGAAAAAGTAGAGCATTGTGGAGCACAATATGACTAAAAAATCCTATGAGAATCAATACACCACTAATACTAGTAATGGTGTTTTTCTTACTTAAAATATAGCGTTGCATCTTTCCAGTCTCCTTTACAGACATCGTCCGTCTTGTTTTAAACGAACAATCTATGATACATGGTGCTTGTTTATGTGTTTAGTGTAGTTTATTTTACGATGAACTGTTTAGCTCTCACCTGAAGGGTGAACTTTATACGGGTTCTACGTTTTTTACAAAATATCCCCCCAGAAAGAGCATGTCTTTTCTTTCAGGGAGGATATGTTTATTCGTTCTGGTATGCCGTATCTAGCCTAAACAGCATCTGGTATACTGCTTCGTACGTCTCGCAGACATCATCTGGAACCACGTAGTTACACGTTACATGGCGCATGTACGCCCAATCTGTGTCTAAAACAGGTGTACGTGGGAGAGCGGCTGTTGTCTTTTTATACATGGATTCAAACGTTTTTCGGACGTCAAACACTTCTGGGTGTGTCTTTCCGTGAGCACGCGTAATTGCTAGTGAAAAGAGGTCCAATTGTTCAACGAGTTGTTCAAATAAGTCATTGTAGGACGGGGTAGACATTTCAAACCCTTCTTTCTGGATTCTTTTATAGATCTGTGGCTTTTGATTTTGTTACCGGATACCCAAGGTCTTGGATCGCCTGTTCAATCGCGTCAAGAGAGATGGCGTCTGGATTAAAGTGAAGTTTTACTTTGCTTGAGTTAAACAAGACGTTCACACTGTCTGATTCCACTCCGTCTAATCTTTTTGTCGCACTTTCTATTTTTTGTAAACAGCTTGGACAAGCCAATGGTTCTAAATGTAAGGTTGCTTTTTTCATGTGTCATTCTCCTCTTTTGATTTGTAGCTTAAGCATACTGGTGATTCTCTAGAGAAAACTTGATCTGCATCAAGTTTTCTCTTTTTTTTATAAGAACACTTCTTTTTTGGAAGATCAATGGCTGAATGTACCTCATTGAGCAGTGGATGTAGGAGTTAAGGGAAGAAGCCTGTATCCAGACGGTTGTTAAGCATGTCTCTTATTATGACGTGGGAGGCGTTCACGCATGCAGGTAACATACTGGTAACGTTGTTCAACTACAAAATAAATGTGCTCGCAGCTTTCAAAACCAGTCTTCCACTATTCAAGTCTAGGAGGAGGAGAGTCAATTTTTACGTTGGCTTTGTGTGTGCTTTCTGAAAGAGCTGGCATGTCTTCACGCTTTAAGTTGTTTTGTAGCTTACGGAAGATTTTTTCTTTTTAACGCAAAGATCAGTGTTCTAGAATAGACGATTGATTCGAATTCATTTTTAAAGGTTTTCATGATGACACCACCTGGATGTTCAAAGATTACTTTCTTTCTTTTGATATCTACACTTTCTTTTCCGCTTGGGGACGTATAGACATTTATCCACATGCTGCATGCACCTCCAAATGCATTCTCTTTACGGACTAAGCAATAAAAAAAGACTGAATGAGACAAAGGAACTAGAAGCAGACTATGAACTACACACCGAATAAATTCGGTGGTTTCTAGGAACAACATTGCGACAGG
>CAYZZA010000073.1:0-5447 GCA_964482685.1 uncultured Carnobacteriaceae bacterium | reverse complement strand
ATAAATTCACGAAAAGCATGTCTATAGATATCTTCTAAAATATTTTCTGGAATATCTTTTTCCAACTGTCCTCCTATAATCATCACTTTTGGATTAATTTCTAAGTAGGTAGTACATATTTTAGTCGAATGGGCAACGGTCATGACTACATGATTCTGCGCTTCTAAAAAATCTTTCAATTGCATAATAACGATTGGGTCTTTTTCAAACAAAAGAACCAAACTTACTTCTTCAGATGTAGCTTCTTCACCTATTTTCTGTACAGTGTTTTGGTACCCTTCATAGTAAAATAATGAAATTAACGGAGTCAAAAAAGAGTGCAACTCCTTTTTTGTCCACGTCTTGGTATCTGTTTCAGTCAGCTGCTCCATTAACTTATATGCAACATCACTAGCTTCTTCTAGTCCGATTGTAGCAGCTGTTCCTTTAATGGAATGTAAAAAACGATAAACTTCTTCGTGAACAATAGGATTTGGAGCACCAGCCCATTTTTCTAAAGTTTTCCGTATGTTTTTTATTAATAATTGTTGGTATTTATTCATTGCTCTCTCCTTAAAGTGGCACAGTGTTCTAGGTGTTACTCCTAAGTAAGAAGACTCTCGCCAATGCCTACTTTTTTAAGCAAACATTCATTCAAATGGAGGACATCAAAGATTGATTTTTTCGGTTGCCTTCAACTGCACTTGTCTACTGCAATAGAGATGTGCCTCTTGTGTCGCACCAATCAGATTGGCACACTTATTTTTTGATATCTGGTTTTGGATACTCAAAGCCTTTTGTATCAACCGTAATCTCTTTAATTGTTTGATTGGTTAGCGGTTTGTCTCTATCGTCTCGCTCAACAGAAACAATTGAGTCGACTGTCTCCATCCCCGTCAAAACTTTTCCAAATGCTGCATATTGACCATCCAATTGTTGGGACTCAGCGACCATAATAAAGAATTGTGATCCTGCTGAATCAGGACTTTGAGAGCGTGCCATCGAGATAACTCCTCGCTTATGTTTCAACTCATTTTCAAATCCGTTTGCTGAAAATTCTCCTGCAATCGAATAACCAGGGCCTCCTGTTCCCATCCCTTCAGGGTCCCCTCCTTGTATCATAAAATCAGGAATGACTCGGTGGAAAATAAGACCGTTATAAAAACCGTCTTCTGCTAAAGAAATAAAATTAGCGACAGTGTTTGGTGCAATTGATGGATACAGTTCTATATGGATTTCTTCATCATTTTCCATCGTCAAGGTAACCATAGGAAGTTCCTTACTATCTACGGAGTAAGCCGAGCTCGTTTCTTCTGAGACGGGCTCATTTTTTAAAGTAGAGGATTCTGAGTTTTCATTGGAACGCATACATCCTGCTAGAATTAGGATTGAAAAAATAAATGCTAGAAAAAAGTATCGAATCTTTTGGTTTGTCATTAAGGTTACGCCAACTTTCTTTTAAATTTTTTTGGATGTTTAGTTACCATCGTAATTTATTCTTGAATAATTGTCTCACTTTCTTATATTCTATCACGTTTTAGGTATCTTTATTTGGGATAAAGTCCTCTCGTACATTAGAATTTATAGGTTTTATTTTTTCATACATGTACCAGCATATCAATAAGGCGCCTCGACTGAATCGCCACTATGGATACCACTAGACTATTTTATCGTGTAAATAAGTTCCAGATATAGGCCTTAATCAAAAAAAGTTCTTAATGAGCAAAAATAGCGCAAACATTTGACATTTTTTTCATACTCAACAACAAACAGCTCAATCCACGAACATTAAACACAAAATTTTATAACAACATAAAGGTTTTGTTGTGAATCTGATACAATAGTTTATACTATTGTATAATCTAGTCAATAAAGCACTTATACCCTAAGGAGGAATACATCAGTGAAAGAAAGTCAGTATCCATTATTTATCAAGGAAGACGTCAACGCATTTTTTGCTTTGTTTCAAAACAATCTAGCCAACTTTGTAGTCATAGCGATTACTATGTTAGCAATGGGCTATACATCCGAAATAGTATACGGGATGGTCATTCCAGGTGCAGCCATTAGTGTGTTGTTTGGAAATCTATACTATGCTCATATGGCAAAAAAACTTGCTATCAAAGAAAATCGTACAAATGTGACTGCATTAGCTTATGGAATCAGTACGCCACCCATGTTCATCTTTTTATTCGGTGTGTTAAAACCTGCTCTAGATGTAACGGGAGATCCTAATGTGGCTATTACAATTGGGATGGCTGCATGTTTTCTAGGTGGATTGATTGAAGCTTTAGGGGCCTTAATTGGACCATGGTTACAAAAAAACTTGCCTAGAGCTTCTATGTTGGGAGCCTTAGCTGGAGTTGCGTTTTCTGTCATTGCTGGTCAAATGTTTTTCCATACATTTGAATCCCCTGTTGTAGGGATGTTAGTAATGGTCATTGTCTTTATCGGTCTTATTGCACAAAAGAAGATGCCTTTCAAAATACCTGCCTCCTTATTCGCAATTATTGTAGGAACTGTTTTATCGTATACAATCAGACAGTCAAATGTCTCACAAATTACAGATGGCTTGAGCCATGTCGGGTTCTATCTACCCGTACCAACTCTAGGCTTTATCAGCGGCTTCAAGTTGTTATTTGGCCCAATGGTTGGGCTATTGGCAGCACTTGTGCCCATATCTGTTTATAACTTTATTGAAACAATGAATAACGTTGAAGCAATGGCTGCTGCCGGAGACGATTACAACGTGGCTGAAGCACAATTAGCTGATGGAATTGGAACCATGGTCGGTGTACTATTTGGTGGCGTATTCCCAACTACTGTGTATTTAGCTTCTGTTAGCTCCAAGTGGTTAGGGGCTGGAAGAGGGTATTCTATTGTCAACGGTTTTGTGTTCTTTATCGCTTCTACTTTTGGTATAATCGCTGCCATGTCAGCCATTATTCCTCTTCAAGTAGTTGCTCCTATATTAGTATTTGTCGGAATTTCAATGGTTTCTCAAACCTTTACATCTATCCCTCAAAAACATTTTCCAGCAGCAGTTCTGGCAATGTTTCCGTACTTCGCCAGTTATTTAGCAACTAAATTTGCAACAGCTGCTCCTGAAGCTTTGGCCAATGTCTCTCCGGCTATCGTGCCTCTTTCTCAAGGAGCTATGTTTACAGCCATCGTACTCGGAGCTATGCTTGCTTTTATTATTGACGGTGATTATGTAAAAGCGTCCGTTGCTTCTTTAGCAGGATCTTTAATGGCCTTGGTTGGGTTTATGCACGCACCAAAGCTTATGTTTATGGCAAACCCGGAATACGTACTGGCCTATGCAGTTGTAGCCGTTGTTCTATTTGGTTTTAGCTTTATGAAAGATGACCAACCAGAACATAAAATGTTTAATGCCGATTAAACACAGACTACAATTAGTTGAGTGTACATTATCAAGATTTTGTTAAAGAAAACAACTAAATAGATTATCCCCCTCCATTATAAGATTGGAGGGGTTTTTTAATAGAGTTCTGGACAATGTGTTCACAATCACATATACCCTATTAACCAAATAATGTTTTATATTCTTGTTTTCGACTCACAAAAATCTTGTGTGCACACATTTCTAAATCACACAAGTCATTGAGCCGAAGTCTGTAGTGCTCACGTTTCTGATTGGAAACTATAAGATGGGTCAATACATCATTTTTTTGCATGGACTGGTATTATTCAAAAACCGCAAGTTAGCGAGATACAAATTTTCGTATCCACGCTACTTGCGGTTTTTGATTGTTTACATATATTCAAGATTGTCCTATTAAAGATAAAGTGTTTTTATTCAACTATATCTAAGTGTCTTTTGCTCAACTATCTTTTTCGCAGTACCCTTTTAATTGTTATTTGTGTGCTTTCCGTACTTTTAAGTTTTTCCCCTTAACAGTGCGATTTTGCATTTCAGCGATAACATAGGCTCCTTTTCCATTCATGATTTCAATATACGTAACATTTTCTTGAATCGTAATAATCCCGATGTCTTCAGCTGACACATCTTTGATACTTGTCAGTGTTCCAACAAAATCAATTGCACGAAGTTTTTTCTTTTTGCCGCCATTGAGGTACATTTTGGTGATATCTTTATTCAATTCTTTGTTGCGAGCAAGTTTTGGGACAACCCGTTCGTTTATTTTCTTTTCAAATCGCGCTTTTGAACGGGTGACCAAACGTTTGCTAGGGGCAAATACTTCAGTGAGCTCATGGGTATCGTCGAAGGCATAATCACAAATTTCTTGCCAACGTCTTTGGTCATGGGTACTCACCATAGTTAAGGCTAGTCCCGTTTTTCCTGCTCGACCCGTCCGCCCTGTCCGGTGCGTATAGCTCTCTTTTTCAAAAGGAACATCGTAATTAATGACGTGCGTTACATTGTCAATATCAATTCCACGGGCAGCAACATCCGTGGCCACCAAATAACGGATTTTTCCAGAACGAAAGTCGGCCATCACATGCAAACGATCATCTTGATCCATACCGCCATGCAGTGAATCAATAGGTAAACGTGCTTTATCTAAATAAGTTGCAACAGCATCTACCACATCTTTGGTATTGCAAAAAATGATACAAGCATCTGGATTCTCAATAGTCAAGAGGTCCAACAACAATGGCTCCTTGAAACCTTCTTCTACGTTAATGTAAGAATGTAAAATGTGTGGGGTATTTTTTGTCGAGGCTTCCATTTTGACAAAATTCCGGTCAGTGCTCATGTAAAAACTAGCTAAACGTTCGATTTCTTCTGACATCGTCGCAGAAAATAGCATCGTTTGCCGTTCTTTTGGTACATAAGTAAGAATGTCTTCTACTTGTTCAATAAATCCCATATTAAGCATTTCATCTGCTTCATCTAAAACCAAGTATCTGACTTTATCTACAACTAAGGTTCCTTCTTTTAAATGTTCCAGTATCCGACCTGGAGTGCCCACAACAATATGACTTTTTTGTTTCAATTCAGATTTCTGTGTTTTAAAAGAAGATTTTCCAAATACTGCTGTTGCTTTAATCCGCTTTAGTCGTCCAATGTTCATTAGGTCATCTTTGACTTGTAGAGCCAATTCACGAGTGGGAACTAAAACTAAACTTTGAGGACTATTTTCTTCCCAGACTGCTTGTTCACAAAGTGGAATCCCAAAAGCAAGCGTTTTACCACTACCTGTCTGAGACTCTACGATGATGTCTTTTTTCTCTAAAGCTAGTGGAATGACTGCTTCCTGCACCGCTGTTGGATGGAAGTAACGCAAACTGGTTAAGGCTTTGATTAATTCATGACTAATCGCAAATGTATCAAATGATTTTATATTCATAGGTTCCTGCTTTCTTTTTCTTCGCTAACAACATAAGTATAACAGACTGAGAGCAGTTTTCTTTTTTTATTATACCGTAGCATTTAGAAATGTATGGGCTTATTCATTCTCTTTTTATTTATGATACGGTTC
>CAYZZA010000072.1:0-5483 GCA_964482685.1 uncultured Carnobacteriaceae bacterium | reverse complement strand
CTGTCTATCTTGTATACTACTTTTCACTTTGAACTGTTAAACGTCTAAGTATTCATGCGTTTTTCTCTCTTTTGTCTAAAACACTCATACTTCTCTAGGTTAACATGAAACCACTCTGTCTAGTCCTCCCTTCCTACTTCGTGTACATACAAAAAAAGACTGAACTCTGATAGACTAAGAAAGACCTAAGGTATAAATCTATGGATCGATCGGAAGACCCAACTGACCAATAAGAAAGGAGTCCCTACATTGAATCAGTAAGAGAAGAAATCAAGTAGACACAAAGAAACCACACAAAAGAAGACAATCAACTCACGCGTCCAAGAAAATTTTTACACGATTATTGTTTTCCTTGTGCTGTTCTTTACCGCAGTATTAATTGCCTCCCTCTTCTATCCCATCCAAACCGACGGACTGCCTGAAACCGAACAAGCCCTGACGTTGTTGCAAACTGGGCTTGAACAACGAACGATTCTGATTCGCAGTATTTCATCTATCATTTCTGGAATTAGTGTCATGGTCGCGTTTATTTCACTCATGCAAAGCAAAGAAAGCGATGCCACCAACGAACGCCTACAAATTAAACCATTCCCAGCATATGCCATTCCGAAAAAAGACATGGAGTATGCGGCCTCTATGAAAGTCACGTTTGTCAAAGAAGTCAAGAAAACCGATGTGTTAACTGAAAATGATTTTACTATACGTATCAAAAATATTGGTTTGGGGAGTCTCGTTGACTATGATATTTGCGACATCCATTTGGAAGACGTCCGGAAAAAAGACCAACAGTTTGATGTGTCTTCTACTTCTAATTTTACTCTTGGACAAGAAGAAATCGGACAAATAGGATTCAATATGGCCACGGCTTTTGATTTTTCCGAAAATATCCAGTCTGAAAACTTGGAACGCCTCTCCGTGTCTTGTGTATTTAAAGATCTATTAGGAAATACATACAAACAAGCTTTTACCATTCTATTTGATGTCCAACTCACAAGTGAATACATCATTCCTGTATCGCACGGACGCTCTCAGACGCGAAAAGAATATACGTTACACCCACTTAAAATTGTTCATTCTCCCCCTCTCCTACAACCGTCTTAAGCAATAGAAGTGGCAGGAAGGAGAAAAAACATGCAGCATAAAAAAACAAGCCAAGCAAAGATCCCCCTGCATGGCTTGTTTTTTATTTCTAGTCATGTGTTTACGTGTAGCCCCATCTTTATAGTGGGCTTGTTTGAATGCTTTTTTGGTGTTTTTGTAGCGTTTCGACTATTTAAGCGAGTCGAATCCAATGAATCTTTACATGAACAGCTTAGATGGTTTCTGTTTTGGCGTCTACTACATCTTCTACAAACGTAACCTTTTGATTGTCTAGTGAGGCAATCCGGCAGATTGAAAACACATCTAACCCGTGTGCTTGTAAAATTTCTCGTCCTGGTTGGAATGCTTTTTCAATACAGATTCCTACCCCTGAAACGGATGCTCCTGCTTGTTCAACTAGATTGACTAATCCCATCGCAGCAGCACCATTGGCCAAGAAGTCATCAATTACCAATACATGGTCATCTGGTGAGATGTACTCTTTTGAAATCAATACGTCATACGTTGTGTTTTTCGTGTAGCTATGCACTTGTGTGGCATATTTTCCTGTATGAGAAATAGCAGACGGCATTGCTTTTTTCGCAAAAACCATTGGCACCCCAAAATCTGCCGCAACCATCAAAGCAGGCGCAATGCCAGATGCTTCAATCGTGACTATTTTCGTAATCGGTTTGTGTCGAAAATACGCTGAAAACTCTTTTTGTACTTCACGAATCACAACAGGATCGATTTGGTGATTCAAAAAAGAATCGACTCTTAATACGTTGCCTTCTAATACGCGGCCTTCTTGGATTACTCGCTTTTTCAAATAGCTCATCTTTTTCTCCTTTTTGTTCTCTCGTTTTTTTAAGTATACAGATACTCCACACACGGTTCAAGATGCTTTTGTTTTCATCGCTTATCTCCACACGATTTGTTTCCACTTCGTGAACATTGTCGGTTTCTCTTGCTTACGTATAGCCATCCATATGGCTGCAAAACCAAGCACGTATACATGTACAGCCACACAAAGACCATTCGCATTCTTTTTAGAAGATGAAAAAGGAGCTCTTTGCACCGAAGCTAAATAAACAAAGACCCCCACTCTGTTTCAAACATGAACAGAACGGGAGTCGAATCGAATTCTTTATATAAATATACGTAGGCTATGCGTACAATGCTTCAATTTGTTTTTGGACTGTTTCGTTTTCCAAGAATTCATCGTAGGTAATTTCACTGCGGTCTACTACTCCGTTTGGTGTCACTTCAATGATGCGGTTGGCAACAGTTTGAATAAATTGATAGTCATGAGAACTAAACAAGAGTGCGCCCTTAAAATCAATCAATCCATTGTTTAGAGAAGTGATGGATTCTAAGTCTAGATGGTTGGTTGGGTCATCCATCACTAAAACGTTGGCTTTACTCAACATCAGTTTAGACAACATACAGCGCACTTTTTCTCCACCAGATAAAACGGAGACTTCTTTCATCACTTCTTCTCCAGAAAACAACATTCTACCTAGGAAACTACGGATAAAGGTGTTGTCGCTTTCTTCTTTTGACGCAAATTGACGCAACCAATCAATGATGGTTAAATTCCCGTCTGTAAATTCAGATGCGGAATCTTTTGGCAAGTATGCTTGTGAGGTCGTGATACCCCATTTGATGGTTCCGCTATCAGGTTCCATCTCGCCCATAATGATTTTAAAGAGTGTAGTGATGGCGGTATCGTTTAAACTTGTGAAAGCGGTTTTGTCCGTTTTGTTTAGAGCAAAACTGACGTTTTCAAATACTTTCGTGCCATCAATTGTTTTGGACAAATTTTCGACCCGCAACAAGTCATTTCCAATTTCACGTTCTGGTTGGAAGGCAACAAAAGGATAACGACGTGAGGATGGTTGAATATCATCCAACGTAATTTTTTCCAATGTCTTTTTACGAGACGTGGCTTGTTTGGATTTTGATGCGTTCGCACTAAAACGTGTAATAAAATCTTGAAGTTCTTTGATTTTATCTTCTTTTTTCGCATTTTGGTCTGCTTGTAACTTTGCGGCCAATTGGCTGGATTCCAACCAAAAATCATAGTTTCCTGGATAGAGTTTGATCTTTTCAAAATCAACGTCCACCATATGCGTACAGACTTTATTTAAGAAGTGGCGGTCATGGGAGACGACAATGACTGTATTTGGAAAGTTGATCAAAAACTCAGACAACCACGCGATGGATTTGGCATCCAATCCGTTTGTCGGTTCATCCAGTAGCAATACATCAGGTTTTCCAAATAGCGCTTGTGTCAGCAACACTTTTACACGTTGTCCACCGGTTAATTCACTCATTTTTACATCGTGCAGTTCTTTAGGAATACCCACACCTTGCAACAAAGTGCCTGCTTCGGTTTCTGCTTCCCACCCGTCTAATTCAGCAAACTCACCTTCTAGTTCTCCAGCTAAAATTCCATCTTCTTCGGTAAATTCTGCTTTAGCATATAACGCATTTTTTTCTGCGATGATTTCATACAAGCGTTTGTGTCCCATGATGACAGTATCTAAAACAGTGAACTCTTGGTAATCGTAGTGGTTTTGTTTCAATGTAGCCAGACGAGCGTCCGGAGGCATGGAGACATTTCCGGTTGAGGGTTCAATTTCCCCAGCTAAGATTTTTAAAAAGGTGGATTTTCCGGCACCATTTGCGCCAATAAGTCCATAGCAATTGTCTGGTGTAAATTTTAATGTGACGTCATCAAATAATTTGCGATCTGAAAAATGTAAACTTACATCTGTTACGGTTATCATTTTATTGGGTTCCTCTATTCTTTTTCATCGATTTATGTTGTCTGTATGTGACTTTATTTACTCGAGCTGTCTGTCTAACCTTCTTTAGTATACGCACTTTTACACACAATGCACGGTTTATTCGCACGCATATGCAGACGGATACACAACATCCTTCTTGATTTGTTTAAATCTATCTCCTCAGGTGTATGCGCACGTGTCTTTCATATGTCCTTGACAGACAAACACTCTCTTAGTGTACCACTCTTTCGTCGGTGTTTTCATACCTTTTCGACGAGAAAAACAAGAGCAATCTAAGAGAGTCACGGTCTGTTCACAAACTGGTAGCTGAGGATACTTTTTTTCTTATTTGTGCATCGTCAAAGGAGAACTGTTGAAAATAATGCAAGACATCCGGAATCGTTAATGCTTCTTTTTCCTTGCCAGATAGATCCAACACCACTTCTCCTCGTGCTAACATAATCAAACGATTTCCATATTCTAGTGCTTGTTGCATATTGTGGGTAATCATCAACGTACTGATGGCTTGATCTTGAACGAGTCGATCGGTCAGTTCCATAATAACGTGAGCCGTTTTCGGGTCAAGCGCAGCAGTATGTTCGTCCAATAACAATAAGTCTGGTTTAGTCAACACGGCCATCACCAACGCAATGGCTTGCCGTTGTCCACCAGACAACAACCCCATGGGAGTATCCAAGCGCTCTTCTAAGCCCAGTTCCAACACAGCGAGCTTTTCTTGAAATAAAGCGCGTTCATGCGCAGGCGCGCCTTTTCTTAAGCCTCGGGGTTTGCCTCTGCGAAGAGCCAAGGATAAATTTTCAAACACCGTCATCCGCGGAGCTGTTCCTTGTAAGGGGTCTTGAAATACCCGCCCAATCAACCGAGCTCGTTTTTCTTCTTTCCAATAGCCGACTTCTTCTGACCCGATGTGAATGGAACCAGAATCCATAAGAAGACTACCCGACAAACAATTTAAAAAAGTAGACTTTCCGGCTCCGTTTCCACCTAAGACACTAATAAAATCCCCTTTATAAATATCTAAATGTAGGCCATTTAATACTTTTTTTTCATTAGGGGTTCCTTTGTAGAAGGTTTTGGTTAGGTTGTGTACTCTAACTTGTTTTTCCCGTTCCATGTGAGGCGCCTCCCTTTCGTGCAATTCTTTCAGAGTGTGCACTCTTCAATTGTGGCACCATCAAAAAGACAGCCAATATAATAGCAGATATCAACCGCAAATCGTTTGGGTCTAGTCCAGCGGCAATGACCGCAACAAGAATCAACCGGTACGCAATGGAGCCAATTGCGATACTCATTAAACGTCCTGAAAAAGACAACTCTTGAAACAACACTTCGCCAATAATGATTGATGCCAAACCAATGACGATGGTCCCAATGCCCATGCCAATGTCGGCATAGCCATTGTCTTGTGCAATCATTGCACCGCCAAAAGCCACGATGCCGTTTGAGATCATCAAACCAATGAATGTCATGCGGTCGGTATAAATCCCTAGTGAACGAGCCATTTTTTCATTGTCCCCAGTCGCAATCACTGCTTGCCCTACTTCTGTATGAAAAAAGAGGGTTAAGAGCAAGACTAAGAGTGCGGTCAAA
>CAYZZA010000071.1:0-5593 GCA_964482685.1 uncultured Carnobacteriaceae bacterium | reverse complement strand
AAAAACGTCCACCTATGGTGGGCGTTTTTTGTGCGTTGATTTTAATGGCATCTCTTTCAAGACGTAGCCAAATCAAATACATGCTACAGAATGGACTTGAAAGATCACAAACATGAATGGTAGCCGTTTGTTGCTTCTTTCTGTCTCCCGCTCTTTGTTTACTGTGTCCTTGTTCCATTGCTTGCGTTTAGTAGAGTTGTTAGAGATGCTTTTTTATCTCTTTTTTTGCCTTAATTTAAGTCAAACGTAAATTTTTTGGCATGCTTTTTTTACTAAAGAAAAGACTAAGTCATCCAGTAACCCAATAAGCCAATAACATTATAGTAAAACCCAGATTTCTAGTGTGTGACTATCTAGAGAAGAGATAGAGATAGCAAAAGAGTCACTCATGTTGATCTGTTCATGAGATTGTGAAGTGTAGAAGAGCCTAATCGTTTTTTTCAGACATTGATTTGATCTCTAGGTTTACATATACTAAAAAAGAGAGATGTATCCAACTATCTTGTGTTTAAACTAAAGAAGAAAGAGGAGGGAGTTAGTTAATGTTTTGTACAAATTGTGGGGCGCGTCTAACGGGGGATGAATTTTTTTGCGCTCACTGTGGGACGCCAGTTCAAGAATCCCCCCAATCCCAAAGGCCAGTTTCTGATTCGCCATATCTTGCGGATGCCTTCAAAGAGACAATTGACCACGTTCAAGAAGACGTATTCAATCCAAAAGTTGTGTATTTGAAAAGTCCAAGGGGCGTCGTCAAAGAATGCAAACTAGGCTTTAGTTGGACTCAGTTTTTCTTTGGGTTCTTCGTGCCATTTTTTCGTGGCGATGTAAAATACGGTCTTATTCAACTTGGACTTACTTTTTTCATAGGTATGGCCACAGGTCCAGTGGCAGGGCTACTTGTCTTAGGTGTCAATCTATTTTTCATGTTGCAATACAATCGGTTGTATATCTCGGAATTGCTTGAAAATAAAGGCTACATCCCATCTGACGAACGTTCTGCGAAGATTTTAATCCAAGAAGGATTTTAAAACAAATATCCAATCATCCAAAAGTAAAACAGACATCCACTCACAAGAACATTCTGTGAGTAGATGTCTGTTTGTGTTATACAACACCTTGGCTGGTCATAGCATCAGCTAACTTTCGAAGGCCCGCAAGATTTGCGCCCGCTTCAACATCCCCTTCAAGTCCGTAATCCAAAGCGGTGTCACGGATGGTGGTATAAATGTTTTGCATAATGAGGCGCAACTTCGTATCCACTTCTTTGAACGTCCAAGACAGGCGTTGGCTGTTTTGACTCATCTCCATAGAAGAAACGGCTACGCCGCCTGCGTTCGCTGCTTTAGACGGTCCATACAAGATGCGCTGTTCCTTCAAATAGGCAACGGCTTCTCTAGAAAGAGGCATATTGGCCCCCTCACATAGAATGCGCACGCCGTTCTGGTGGGCTCTTTTTGCGTGAAGGAGTGTGAGTTCATTTTGAGTGGCACACGGAAGCGCCACGTCATACGAGAGTGTGGCTTCCCAGATGGATCCTTCGTTATACGTAGCAGAAGGATGAACCTCTCTATATGAAGATAGGCGTTCTCGCTTTTGTTCTTTTATCTCAAGTAGACTCTCTAAATCCAGGCCGTCTTCATCCACGATATACCCAGATGAATCCGAACAGCCAATGACGTGAGCTCCTAGCTCTTGCGCTTTTTGAATCGCATACAAGGCGACGTTGCCACTACCCGATACGAGAACACGCTTGTCAACCAAAGAATCTCCGTGATCTTCAAGCATGGCTTGTGTAAAATACAGCAACCCGTAGCCTGTTGCTTCGGTACGGCCTAAACTTCCCCCATACAAAAGCGGTTTACCAGTAAGGACGCCATTCTCAAACCCACGCAAACGTTTGTAATGGCCAAACAAATACCCAATTTCACGTGCACCCACACCAATGTCACCAGCCGGAACATCAACATTCGGGCCGATAAAGGAATAAAGCTCGGTCATAAAGCTTTGACAAAAGGCCATAATCTCCCGATCTGATTTTCCTTTCGGGTCAAAATCACTGCCTCCTTTTCCTCCCCCTAACGGAAGGTTCGTCAAACTATTTTTTAGCGTTTGCTCAAAGCCTAAAAAATGAACCACACCTTGGGTTACAGACGGATGGAAGCGAAGTCCACCTTTATACGGACCCAAAGCACTGTTAAATTGAACGCGGTACCCACGATTGACACGTATCTGTCCAGTGTCGTCTACCCACGGAACTCGAAATTGAATCGAACGTTCAGGTTCCAACAATCGTCCCAAAATATTCAGCTCAATCCACTCTGGATGGCGAGTTAAAACGGGTGCCAAAGAAGCAAGAAAGGCTTCGGTCGCTTGAATAAATTCTACTTGACCGTGGTTGCGTGTTTGCACGTCCTTAAGTAATGTTTGGATATATGCGGTTGCGTCAGTCATAAAATCCCTCCTTGTTGATATGTGTCTTTTAGTATACAGGAGATAGACACACCTGTCGCAAGGAGTTGGTACAAAAGGTGAAGTAAAAAAAGTTCTTTCTTTTAGTTGGCAGCTTCTTTTGTGGGGCTTCTTTTTTGTCCGCTATCTTTTCTTATTTATCTTTCTTTTGTCTCCCTTCTTTTTTTGTTTCTTTTTGGCTCAAATCCCATTCTTTTTGGTTGTGTTGTATATGTGCCCCAGATTGTCTAGAATGGATATGTATAAAGAACGATTGTTTTGTTTTTTTCTTCAGGAGGAAAGGAATTGCTCCTAGGGTATATTTGAAAAAATAGAGTCCCACTTCTCTTTTTGGGTGTTGACATCAAGTAGACACTCGCCTATAATTCAAACAAGACAACGGTTTCATAAAGCGGTTACATTTTCAAAGAAATAGGCTTGCGGCACAAAACATGTGGCTTTTAAGCAATTCTGATGGAAAAGCCTCTTGTTCGTGCAGGGTGTAGGCAAATACGTTTCCTGAAATCGCTATGTGTCTGAGGACTTACGAGTCTCAAGACTAAAAAAGAAAAGAAGAAACCAAATGGATGTAAGGGGAGAAGAGTTCTAGAAGAAATTGAAGCGATTCAACTAGAAATGTGTGAGGGAGTTTGATTCTAACGATTAAGTTTGATCCTAGAGATTGAGCGTGAGTCTAGCAATTACGTTTGATTGTAAAAATTCAACCGTAAAGAGCTCAACCGTAAAGAGCTCAACCGTAAAGAGCTCAACCGTAAAGAGTTCAACTTTAGAAGTTCAATCCAAGGAGTTCAAAATAAAGAAACGCCTTATTCACCCCTTATGGCATCACTTACTTAAATAAACAATCAAGAGAATAGAGGATGGCAATGACAAAGATTTGTGTAATTGGCAGTATCAATTTAGACATGTTTACCACAGCGCCTACATTTCCTGAAAAAGGCGAAACCATTCTAGGCCAGTCGTTCTTTACCCAACCTGGCGGAAAAGGAGCCAACCAAGCCATCGCGGCAGCGAAGCTTGGCGGAGACGTCTCTTTTATTGGTGCAGTGGGACAAGACGAAGCAAGCAAGACCTTACTTGAAAACTTTGCGGCATACAACGTAGACACGACCGGTGTAGCGTCTGTGGAGACGCATTCTGGGATGGCCCAAATTACCATTGCCCAACAAGACAACACCATCATCGTAGTCCCAGGAGCTAACATGGATGTGACGGTTGAGCGTGTCAAAGAACACCTCGCGGTCATTGATGCCTGTGACTTAGTGATGCTTCAAATGGAAATTCCTATTGAGACAGTAGAGTATGTGATTGCGTATGCACATGCACAAAACAAAACCATTGTGTTAAATCCCGCTCCCGCACACGTCTTGTCTGCGGAAGCAATTGAAAAGAGTACATACATTACCCCAAACGAAGTAGAAATCAAAACCATTTTTGGCCCACATCCTTTTGAAGAAGTATTGGCCCGCTACCCGAATAAAGTGATTATGACCAAAGGAAGCGACGGCGTGTATTTCCATAATGGAACCGAACAAGTGTGGGTGCAAGCCGAAAAAACAACTCCTGTTGACACAACCGGAGCTGGAGACACCTTTAACGGGGCGTTTGCGGTAGGAATCAGCGAAGGACAAGCGATTGAAGATGCTGTCAGGTTCGCAAACAAAGCCGCAGCCATTGCGATTACCAAGATGGGTGCCCAAGTGGCTATGCCGACACGAGAGGAACTGACCAACGGATGACCAAGGAAAAAATCATTCTGGATGTGGATCCTGGGATTGACGACAGTCTCGCCATTCTTTTGGCGATTCAATCCGACCAGTTCGATATTCTTGGACTGACCATTGGCAGTGGAAACGTCGACAGTGAGCAAGGAGCGAAAAACGCTGCGCATGTGTTGGATCTTCTTGGACGGCCGGATATCCCGATTTACAAAGGACCCGTTCGCCCACTTGAAATCGACTACACTGACGCACGAGATACACACGGGGAAGACGGATTAGGTGAAACCGTGTTTGCACAGACAGACCGCTCAGAAGATACTCCAGCGGCTGTTTTTATCCGGGAAACATTGGGAGCGCATCCAGACGAAGTGACCATCTTTGCGTTAGGTCCTTTGACCAACTTGGCCACGGTGTTGCAAACAGACCCGGAAGGATTGACGAAAGCCAAAGCGATTCGAGTGATGGGAGGCAGTTACGGCGTTCATGGAAATTGTTCGCCCGTTGCGGAATACAACTTTTGGTGTGACCCACACGCGGCTAATCAATTCTTTGCCTCAAAGGCCTTGCCGACAGTGTATCTATATACCTTAGATGTGACGTACGACATTTTGTTTACCCCCAATATGCGCGAAATGGTCAAACAATTTGCGACCCCTCTTGGCGATTTTGTGTGGGACATCACACAGTTTTATGTCGATTTCCACTGGAAACAAGAACGCACCTTAGGGTGCATTATCAATGACCCTCTTGTGGTCGCAGATGCCTTTTCTCCAATGGTCTCCTTTTATAAAGGGAACGTGGCCGTTGTAGAAACGGGTATGGCCAGAGGCGAAAGTGTCATTGAACGGACAAGAGCCGGGACCGTTTTTGTATCCGAGTCTGTAGACCAACACACATTTTTTGATGTATTTTTAACAACTATCTTTGCCGAACATGCACCAGATATAAAGTTGATGAGACGAAAGGACATGATTTAAGTGACAAAAAGAAAAATTATTATTGATACCGATCCAGGAATTGACGACGCATTTGCGATTATGGCTGCCTACCGACACCCAGATGTCGAAATTTTAGGACTAACTGCGGTAGCGGGAAACAAAGGCATTAACTACACTTCTGCGAACGCAGCAAAACTATCTACGTATTTTGGATCGACCGTTCCTGTCTACAAAGGAGCCACCAATGACTTCCTTTCATTAAAAGCAGGAAAACCAGATCGTCCTGAAACAGGAGACGTGCACGGGGCAGACGGAATGGGGTCTGTTGTCTTGCCGATTGACGATTCTGTCTACGCCGAGCAATCAGCTGTCGACTTTATCTTAGAAACTGTCAAAGCACATCCAGGCGAAATTGATTTGATTACGATTGGACCTCTTACAAACATTGCGCTTTGTGTCGACAAA
>CAYZZA010000070.1:0-5618 GCA_964482685.1 uncultured Carnobacteriaceae bacterium | reverse complement strand
AAAACATGATCACTGGTGCTGCTCAAATGGACGGAGCTATCTTGGTAGTTTCTGCTGCTGATGGCCCAATGCCACAAACACGTGAGCACATCTTGCTTTCACGTCAAGTTGGAATTCCACACTTCGTAGTTTTCCTAAACAAAGTAGACTTAGTAGATGACGAAGAATTACTAGAATTAGTTGAAATGGAAGTACGTGAATTGCTTTCAGAATACGACTTCCCTGGTGACGACGTTCCAGTTATTGCTGGATCTGCTTTGAAAGCTTTGGAAGGTGTTCCAGAATACGAAGACAAAGTTCGTGAGCTTATGGACGCTGTTGACGAATTCATTCCAGAGCCAGTTCGTGACTTAGACAAACCATTCATGATGCCTGTTGAGGACGTATTCTCAATCACAGGTCGTGGAACAGTTGCTACAGGTCGTGTTGAATCTGGTCAAGTTAAAGTAGGAGACGAAGTTGAAATCGTTGGTATCAAAGATACTAAGAAATCAATCGTTACCGGAGTAGAAATGTTCCGTAAATTACTTGACTACGCAGAAGCTGGCGACAACATTGGTGCTTTGTTACGTGGATTGTCACGTGAAGACATCGAGCGTGGACAAGTTCTTGCAAAACCAGGTTCAATTACACCTCACTCTTCATTTGAAGCAGAAGTGTATGTCTTGTCAAAAGAAGAGGGTGGACGTCACACACCATTCTTCAACAACTACCGTCCTCAGTTCTACTTCCGTACAACTGACGTAACAGGTGTTGTTAACTTGCAAGAAGGAACAGAAATGGTTATGCCTGGAGACAACGTTAACTTGAACATCGAGTTAATCAACCCAATCGCTTTAGACGAAGGAACCAAATTTACAATCCGTGAAGGCGGACGTACAGTTGGAGCCGGAGTTGTAACTAAAGTTAACAAATAATTTTAGTTAAACACATGTTTAATTAAAATTAAAAAAGAAAAGCTACATCCAGATCAAATGGATGCAGCTTTTTTTGTTTTTAAAAGTGGTTTTTGTAGTTGTAACTACAGAAGAGAAAAGGTACACTTGGAAAAGCAGAAAAAAGCTGAAAAGAAAGCAGATGTTCTAGTAAGATTTTCGGACTTAGTCAAGGTTCAGACAAAAAAAGAATTGCTTTTTGGATGTCTAGATAGATGAAAAATAGATAAGTAAAAAGAATGGTCTTTTTTAAAAAAGAATTCAAAAAGTACTTGCAACCTTAGGGTGAAGTCTGTATACTTATAAAGGTGTCGATTCACGAAGTTGGATTGCACGAAGAGGGTCTGTTTTAGAAGACCTGTGGCTTTGAAGCGGGAGGTTGCGACACGCTTGGCCGCTTTGTCACGGTGGCGTGTTGGAAATTTTCGTGGAGCAATTGTCTCAATTTTAAATTAGGCGAAGGAGGGAACAACATGGCAAATCAAAAAATTCGTATTCGTTTAAAAGCATACGAACACAGAGCACTAGATCAATCAGCAGAAAAAATTGTTGAAACAGCATTAAGAACGGGCGCTGAAGTAGCAGGTCCGATTCCATTGCCAACAGAAAGATCTTTGTTTACGGTGATTCGTTCACCACACAAATACAAGGATTCTCGTGAACAATTTGAAATGCGCACACACAAACGTTTAGTGGATATCTTAAATCCAACACCAAAAACGGTTGATGCACTAACAAAACTTGACTTACCAAGTGGCGTTGATATCGAAATCAAGCTGTAATCTGACAACATAAACTTAACTATTAAATGGAGGTGTACTCATGACTAAAGGAATCTTAGGTAAAAAAGTAGGTATGACACAAATCTTTACTGAAACAGGAGAACTTATTCCTGTAACAGTTGTTGAAGCAACACCAAACGTTGTTCTACAATTGAAAACAATTGAAAACGATGGTTACGAAGCTGTTCAACTTGGGTTTGACGACAAACGTGATGTATTGTCCAATCAACCTGCACAAGGTCATGTGAAAAAAGCTGGAACAACTCCTAAGCGCTTCATCCGTGAATTTAACGGTGTCGAGCTTGGAGATTACGAAGTAGGACAAGAAGTAAAGGTAGATATCTTCTCAGTAGGCGACATCGTTGACGTCACGGGGACTTCAAAAGGTCACGGTTTCCAAGGGAACATCAAACGTCACGGCCAAAGCCGCGGACCGATGTCTCACGGATCTCGTTACCACCGTCGTCCTGGTTCGATGGGTGCTGTAGACGCTGCACGCGTATTTAAACAAAAAGCTCTCCCTGGACAAATGGGTGGAAACCGTGTAACGGTTCAAAACCTTGAAATTGTTCGTGTGGACACAGAGAAAAACGTTATCTTAGTAAAAGGAAACATTCCTGGAGCTAAAAAATCATTAATCGAAATCAAAACAACTGTTAAAACAAGAAAATAACAGGGAGAAAGGAGGAGCAAATCTATGCCTAAAATAGCATTATTCAAACAAGATGGAACACAAGCAGGTGAAGTTACGTTAAGCGACGCGATTTTTGGAATTGAACCCAATAAAAGTGTCGTCTATGATGCTGTCACCATGCAACGTGCGTCCTTAAGACAAGGAGCACACGATGTAAAAAACCGCAGCGAAGTACGAGGCGGAGGACGCAAACCTTGGCGTCAAAAAGGAACCGGACGTGCGCGTCAAGGGTCCATTCGTTCACCACAGTGGGTTGGAGGTGGAGTTGTCTTCGGACCAACACCACGTTCATACAGCTACAAATTGCCTAAAAAAGTTCGTCGTCTAGCCATTAAATCCGTTCTTTCTTCTAAAGCATTAGAAAACGAATTAGTTGTTGTAGACTCACTTACTTTCGACGCACCAAAAACGAAAGAGTTCAGACAAGTCTTGCAAAATTTAAATGTGAATGAAAAAGCATTGGTTGTTGTAGATGATAAGAGCCAATTTGCTGCTTTGTCAGCACGCAACTTGCCTGGAGTTAAAGTTATCGCTCCAGACAACGTAAACGTATTAGACGTCATTTCATACACGAAATTGATCATGACTCAATCTGCTCTTACCCAAGTAGAGGAGGCTCTTCTATAATGGATGCACATGATGTAATTAAACGCCCAATCGTCACAGAAGCTTCAATGCTTGCAACGGAAGACAAGAAGTACACTTTCGAAGTGGACTTGCGTGCGAACAAAACTGAAGTTAAACAAGCAGTAGAAAAAATCTTTGACGTTAAAGTAAAAAAAGTAAACATTGCCAACACACCTGGTAAATTAAAACGTCAAGGTAGATATTCTGGCTTAACACGTAAACGTCGTAAAGCTATTATCACATTGACAGAATCATCAAACGAAATTCAAATTTTTGACAAAGAATAAATCGGCTCTAAAATACATGACCGATTACACATTACATTAAGGAGGGACTAACGTGGGGATTAAAAAATACAAAGCGACTTCCAATGGACGCCGTAACATGACAGGTTTAGATTTTGCTGAGATTACAACAGCAACACCTGAAAAAACACTTTTGGAAGCAAATCCAAAACATGCCGGTCGTAACAACAGCGGATCCATTACAGTTCGTCATCAAGCGGGCGGACACAAACGTCAGTACCGTATTATTGATTTCAAACGTACAAAAGATAACATAAATGGACATGTCAAAACAATTGAATATGATCCAAACCGTTCTGCAAACATTGCACTAGTTCATTATGAAGACGGGATTAAAAAATACATTTTAGCTCCAAAAGGAATCAAAGTTGGACAAATCATTACATCAGGTCCAGAATCAGATATCAAAGTAGGGAACGCCTTACCTTTAGCCAATATTCCAGTTGGTACATTGGTACACAACATTGAAATGAAACCTGGAAAAGGCGGACAAATTGCCCGTTCAGCAGGAGCTTCAGCTCAAGTATTAGGTAAAGAAGGCAAGTATGTTCTTGTTCGTTTGAATTCTGGTGAAAGTCGTCTTATCTTAGCTTCATGTCGTGCAACTATCGGAAGTGTTGGAAATGAGCAACACGAACTTGTTAGAAGCGGTAAAGCTGGAAGAAGTCGCTGGTTAGGTAAACGTCCAGGAGTTCGTGGATCTGTCATGAACCCTAACGATCACCCACACGGTGGTGGAGAAGGTAAGACTGGAATTGGTATGCCAAGTCCACTATCACCATGGGGTAAACCAACACTAGGTAAGAAAACACGTAAGTCAAAGAAAAAATCTGAAGATTTAATTGTTCACCGTCGTAAGAAAAAATAACAGCTCGTGCGGTCTAGCCGCTAAATGATGTGGGAGGAGGTTCATATATGAGCCGCAGTTTGAAAAAGGGACCTTTCGTTGATGACCACCTAATGAAAAAGGTCCACGCAATGGAAGCAAGCGATAAAAAAACAGTAATTAAAACATGGTCACGCCGTTCTACTATTTTCCCTAATTTCGTCGGACACACAATTGCTGTATACGATGGACGCAAGCATGTTCCTGTATTTATACAAGAAGACATGGTTGGGCACAAACTAGGTGAGTTTGCACCAACAAGAACGTTCCGTGGACACTCAAAAGATGACAGAAAAACAACTAAAGGTTAAGTAAAGCTTTTAGTGAGGGGAGGATAAACTCATGGTAGAACAAATCACACAAGCAAAAGCAAGTGCACGCATGATTCGTGTTGCACCACGTAAAGCCAGATTGGTTGTGGACTTGATTAGAGGAAAATCAGTTGGAGAAGCATTGTCCATCTTACGATTCTCTACACAAGGATCTGCTGTTGTTGTAGAAAAAGTACTAATGTCAGCAATTGCAAATGCTGAGCACAACTATGATTTGGATGCAGAAGACTTGTATGTAAGCGAAGCTTATGTAAACGAGGGAGCAACACTAAAACGTTTCCGCCCTCGTGCAAAAGGATCCGCATCACCAATCAACAAAAGAACAAGCCACATTTCTATCGTGGTATCCGAGAAGAAGGAGGGGTAATCTGTGGGACAAAAAATTAATCCTAATGGAATGCGTGTTGGCATCATTAAAGACTGGGATGCCAAATGGTATGCTGAAAGAGACTTTGGTGATAAATTAATCGAAGACTTAGAAATTCGCAAGTATATCGAAAAAAGATTAAGTGAAGCATCTGTATCCAGAGTAGAAATTGAACGCGCAGCAAACCGTGTCAACGTATCAATTCACACTGCTAAACCAGGAATGGTTATTGGTAAAGGTGGATCCGAAGTTGATGCATTGCGCCGTCAATTGAACGAAATTACTGGGAAACGTGTTCACGTAAACATTATTGAAATCAAAAGAGCAGATCTTGATGCTAAATTAGTAGCAGAAAGCATCGCACAACAACTTGAAGCGCGTGTATCTTTCCGTCGTGCACAAAAACAATCCATCCAACGTACAATGCGTTCTGGAGCACTTGGAGTTCGTACACTAGTATCAGGTCGTTTGAATGGTGCAGATATTGCTCGTAGCGAAGGGTTTGCAGAAGGATCCGTTCCATTGCATACTCTACGTGCAGACATTGACTATGCTCATGCTGAAGCCGATACAACATTTGGTAAAATCGGTGTTAAAGTTTGGATTTACAAAGGTGAAATTCTGCCAGAAAAGAATGACAAGAAAGGAGGGAAATAATCATGTTAGTACCTAAACGTGTAAAATTCCGTC
>CAYZZA010000069.1:0-5810 GCA_964482685.1 uncultured Carnobacteriaceae bacterium | reverse complement strand
TCTTGCCGATTGACGATTCTGTCTACGCAGAGCAATCAGCTGTCGACTTTATCTTAGAAACCGTCAAAGCTCATCCAGGTGAAATTGATTTGATTACGATTGGACCACTTACAAACATTGCCCTTTGTGTGGACAAAGACCCTGAGACAATGAAAAAAGTACGTTCCATCCATTCTATGGGAGGCGGCGTCTACAAAGGCAACGTGACTCCAGTAGCCGAATTCAACTACTGGTTTGACCCAACAGCAGTTGACTTAGTGTTTGATGTTCTTGGGCCACACTTACCCATTTATATGATTGGGCTAGATATCACACATCAAGGGATTACCGATATGAACGACTTGGCTTTCATGAAATACATCGGTGGTGAACTAGGAGAAGTCATCAATGACATGATGCAAGACTACCTAGGCAGCTACTGGAAAAACAACCGATACGTAGGAGCTGCGGTTCATGACTTGATGGCCGTTGTCGGGTACTTGTATCCAGAAATCTACACAGAAGTCACACACGCCAACTTACGTTGTGTCACAGACAGTGAATTGGCCTACGGACAAACCATTGTGGATCTTGCTGGAAACTGGGATCTAGTCAAAAATGCCTATGTGCCAATGAAAATAGACGTAGCATTGTACAAAGAGAAAATTATTGAAATCTTATTTGGCAAAGAAAACGCTGCCTTATACAAAGAAATCATTTTAAAATAAACCATTAAACCTAGAAAAGGGGTATACACATGACAAATCCTAAGAAAAAAATATCCACAGTTGCACTTTTATTGATTCCAATCGGAATCGCCATCAACGTAGTTGGAGGTCAATTGGCTTCACTCTTAAAATTGCCTGTATTTATTGACGTTATTGGAACTATTTTAGTTGGAGCTCTAACTGGACCATTGCTTGGTGCATTGACTGGTTTAGCTACAAACTTAATTCTTGGAGTCACCAACCCTACCTTCCTTCCATACGCACTTGTCAGTATTGCCATTGGCTGGGCTGCGGGACTTGGTGGAAAAAAAGGATGGTTTACAAACGTTAAAGGAATAGTCATTGTATCCGGACTTATTTGGTTGGTCACTCAACTTACCGCAATTCCAATCACGGTGTTTGTGTACGGAGGAGTCACCGGTGGAGGATCTAGCGCCATTACATTATTCTTAGTTCAAACTGGACAAGGACTCTGGAGTTCGGTTATGACCACAACCTTGATTACAGAAACAGTTGACAAAGTGGTCTCTGTGATTGTGGTATACCTCTTAATCAAAGCTATTCCAAATAGAACCATGTTGCAATTCCCTCTAGGTGGAAAGTACTTGGACCAAAGCACCTTTGCACAACCTGAAACATCCAAAGACGACGAGTGGGTTTAACCACCAAGCGACACGCTGTGTAGAGGGTTGACAGAGTAAACATGAAAAGCCCGTTGAAACGCGGTTCGCTTCAACGGAGCTTTTCTTTGTTTTTTTCCAAATCTTTTACACCCATGTGTCACATCAGGCTGCCTAGTTAAACTTTTGGAGACAAGCATAAGAACGACAAGGACGGTACGAAAGAAGTCAAAAAACTGTAAGACTAACATGAATTAGAAGTCTGAGGACGTGAACACCCCTATTCATCCCTCAGTGTTCAATTCAAAAAAAGAATTCAAATAAAAGAATTCAAATAAAAGGATTCAAATAAATTGTACGTATATGGGATAGGTAGGACTGGAACCAAGAGGTCACTACGTTAGCGACCTCCGAGAAGAAAGGATGAACAGTATGAAAAAAGGTGTTATCTCAAATTTATACCCCACAACCAAAGCATGGTTCATTCTTGCGCCGTTGCTGATGAACTTTTTCTTTGATTGGAAGTTTGCTTATTTGATTGTATTGCCCATAGCGGCTGTTTTGGCCTTGGTAGATGGGAAAATTGTGCCCTTTGCGAAAAAGGTCATTTTGGCGTTAATTGTATTTGTCTTATTTATCTTCTTGTTTAAAATTGTACTCGATCAAACGTCTACACCGGTTCTGTTGGACCTTGGCTTTTTGAAAGTCACGGAACAAGCTTTAATAGATGCATTAAACCAGACGTCTCTCTTGATTGTGTTAGTAGCTACAGTGTTGTTGTTTTTTGAAACAACACAAATGGAAGAATTGATGCTGGCCCTTCAAAAAATGAAGATGAGCCATATGGTCAGCTACATTGTGTTGTCTACCTTCCAATTGATTCCAGATATGACCAAAAAGAGCAAAGTCATTATGCAAGCCCAACAAGCTCGAGGGATTGAAACAGAAGGATCGGTTGTACGACGCATGAAAGCATTCTTTCCATCGTTAGGTCCACTGATTATTTCGTCTATTGCGGACGTGGAAGACCGTGCGGTCACACTTGAAGTACGTGGATTTTCATCTGACAACAAAAAAACAAGTTTGCGACAAATGGAAAAAAATACGATTGATACCATTGTGACGGGCGTCCTACTCGCCTTAACCGTTGTGGTCATTGTGTGGAGGGTAATCGGATGAACGTATTGGAATTAAAAAACATTGGCTTTAAATACCAACTAGCTGAAAAACCAATTTTTAAAAACATCAACTTAGAAATTAAAAAAGGCGAATTTATTGGTCTCGTCGGACAAAATGGAGTAGGAAAAACCACACTTTGCAACATCATGCGTGGGTTGATTCCAAACTTCACGCAAGGAGAATTGCGCGGAGAAGTCCTTGTAGAAGGCCAAAACTTGAATACGTACCAGATGGGAATGTTGTCGGAAAAGATAGGGTTTGTGTTTCAAAACCCCTTTATTCAAATTTCCGGCATCAAAAAAACAGTCTATGAAGAAATCGCGTTTGGGCTAGAAAACCTAGGTGTGGAACGAGCAGAAATGATGCAACGTGTTGATGACATCATCGCCCAATTAAAAATTGAATACTTGAAGGACAAACACCCAGGAGAGTTATCTGGTGGACAAAGCCAACGAGTGGCCCTTGCGTCTGTGCTTGTGATGGACCCTGAGATTTTGATTGTGGATGAGCCTACATCTCAACTAGACCCAATCGGAACCGAAGAAGTGTTTGAAACACTTGGGATTTTGAAAAAGCAACACCGTACAATTATTCTAGTTGAACACAAAATTGACTTGATTAGTGAATACGCTGACCGTGTCATTGTGATGTCTGAAGATGGGATTGCAATGGATGGGCCTACACAAGAAGTACTCGGCAATCCATTGGTGGAAACGTATGGCGTGCCGATGCCCCAAGTGGCCAAATTGGCACACCAACTGGAAGTCCAAAACAAGGTAAAATTTGACCAGATTCCAACGCGCTTAGAAGAATCTGTAGATGTCTTTGGAAAGGTGTTGAACCTGCATGACTAGTATTCAATTAGACAATGTTTCGTTTTCCTATCCAAATGGATTTAAAGCGGTGGAAAACGTGAACATCACTGTAGCAAAAGGCGAACGCGTTGCCATTATTGGGCAGAACGGGGCCGGGAAAACGACCACTGTTAAACTCATGAACGGGTTGTTAAGACCGCAAGACGGACGGGTGCTTGTAAAGGGAGAAGACATCAAGGACAAAACAACTGCCCAAGTGTCTCAAGGAGTGGGGTATGTGTTTCAAAACCCTGGCGACCAACTCTTTAACAACACCGTGTTTGATGAAATCGCCTATACCCTTCGCCACCGCAAAGTAGACGAAGCTGTGATCAAAAAAACCGTTGAGCACGCAGCCAAATTGTGCCATGTGGATGAGTACTTAAACATCAATCCGTACGACTTGCCCATTGGATTGCGCAAGTTTGTGACCGTTGCGATTGTGGTGGCCAACGATTGTGAAACCATTATTCTAGACGAACCTACAGCGGGACAAGACTTGTTTGGGATTCAATGGTTGATTGAAATCATGGACTATTTGTCTAACGAAGGCAAAACTGTGATTACCATCACCCACGACATGGACTTTGTGATCGAACACTTTAAACGTGTCATCGTAATGGCACATAAAAACGTAATCGGAGATGGCACGACCAACGAAGTGTTCTGGAACCATGCTCTTTTAGAAGAAGCCGCCTTGAAGCAACCGGTGATTGCGGAATTGGCGCACCGCTTAGGCTGTACGGAACCCGTTGTTGATATCGCAGAGTTCTTAGCTGCGTATAAAGCAGAGTAGCCCATGATTCTGATAACGGTTTTGTTGCTGATGCTGTTGCAATTTATTGTGGTATTTGAAATGACGATGGTCATGCCTTTGGCTCCCATCATTGCACAAACCTACGGGGTATTGCCGCAACAAGTGGCCTTATTGAATCTTGGGTTTGCGGCTTCGGGGTTGTTGTCGCCTTTCTTTGGCTTTTTAGCCGATTCTATTAGCATGAAGCGTATCTTACAAGTGAGTACGCTTCTTTTTTCTATCGGGAGTTTGGTTGTCTACAGCAACACCTTGCCTGGGTATATTCTAGGACGCTTTCTATTAGGGATTGGGTATTTTAATCTTTCAGGGATTATTATGTCGTATACAAGTGTGCTGGTAGACAACAAAAAAATAGGCAGCATCGTAGGCTTGTATAAAATTGCTTTTGCGGTAGCGGCCTTTGTGTCGCCTTCTCTAGGTAGTTGGACAGCAGAAAGAATTGGTTTTCGCACGATTTATTTAGGCTTGAGCATCAGTGGTCTCTTGGCAGTTCTTGCCCTACAAGCATTGCCAGATCGAAAAGTCGTTCAAGACGTGCCCCTCAGTGCCCGGTTGGCTTTTTCGTTGCTGAAAGACCGCAAAGCGCAGTTGATGATTGTGGCCAATCTCCTGTTGTCTGTGCCTGCTATTTACTTTTATGGGTATTTGAGCGTGCACTTGGATGCCTTAGGGCTTCCTCAAAAAACCATCAGTGTCTTCTATAGCATTGTTGCGTTTGGTGCGATTCTTGCAGGAATCTTGATTACGGTCTACAGCGACCGCTTTGGGAAACGGAAAATGAGTGTTTGGTCTACCGCATTAGGGGGCGTGTTCTTAATTCCCTTTATTTTAACGAAACAACCGCTTTGGTTGTTTGGTTTTTTGTTTGGCTTGGCCTATGATACGATTTGGGGGTTGTTTTACCCAACGGGGGCCACGTTTTACCGTGTGAAGAGTGCGACATTTTTGACGATTTTGAGCTCCACCACTTCTTTGGCGAACTTCTTTGCGAATGCGACTGCGCCAGTTTTGTACACAGTCGGAGGATTTCGTCTTTTAATGATTCTGTCCGCACTTGGGCTGTTGCTTTCAGCGTATCTCATGTACCGAGCGTTTGCGCTTGATAGGCTGGATCATGAAGTGGTTGAAAAATAAAAAATGAACCAAACAGACACTAAGCCGAAACGCATGTTTCGGCTTTTTTATTTTGTCTCATATTTTTCATTCTGTCTCATATTTTTTATTTTATCTTATATTTTTCGTTTTTGTTTTGTCACATGTTTTCTTATTCTCCTTAAAGCCTCTTCATATTGCCTAAAGTCTTTTTAATGTTTGGAAAGACAAAATTGATTGACATAATGTGACCAATTTTTTGAAACACTTTTTTTAAAAGACTTCTTGATTGTGTAATTTGTCAAAAAGGATCTGTTGAAAATGGGCAGGGTCCACGTATTGGACTGACATTTTTTTAGTGAACGGATAAGAATTTTTTCTGTCGTTGTAAGATTCAACACTGTATTTTGTCTAGAGAAAGAAAGACTTAAGTTTAGAGAAACCAATCCGATAGTAACTGTACATGAATGGTTAAATATATTGTTAGGGAGAATGGATACATGAAAAACAAAGAAATAGTTGCAAGGGAAAAGAAGGAAGT
>CAYZZA010000068.1:0-5859 GCA_964482685.1 uncultured Carnobacteriaceae bacterium | reverse complement strand
TTTACATAGTCAGCGTGTCCTGGGCAGTCCACGTGTGCGTAGTGACGTTTTTCTGTTTCGTATTCAACGTGTGATGTTGAAATTGTAATTCCACGTTCACGTTCTTCAGGAGCACCGTCAATACTTGCGTATCCACGTGCTTCTGAACCTCCGTCTTTAGCTAATACAGTTGTAATAGCAGCTGTTAAAGTTGTTTTACCGTGGTCAACGTGTCCTAATGTTCCAATATTAACGTGCGGTTTGGAACGGTCAAATTTTTCTTTACCCATTGTTAATGTTCCTCCTCGATTTTGAGTTGTTTTTTTACAAGTCTAGTTTTAAACCAGACTTGGTATTCTGATTGAATTGTATCGATTCTCTTCAAGAAAATCAATGCTTTTAAACTTTCAGTCTGTTTTGACTTTTAGAAGGAGACTACTCTTCTACTGTGCCACCATTTTTCTTGATGATTTCTTCGCCGACACTCTTTGGTACAGCTTGGTAGTGATCGAATGTCATAGCAAATGTTCCACGTCCTTGAGTTGAAGAACGCAACGATGTTGCATATCCAAACATTTCAGACAATGGTACCATTCCTTTAACGATGGTTGTATTTCCACGCACTTCGCTACCTTCAATGTTTCCACGACGGGCTGCGATGTGACCCATGATATCTCCGAGGTATTCCTCAGGGATTGTCACGTCTACTGCCATGATTGGCTCTAAAATAACTGCTCCAGCTTTTTTAGCTGCGTTTTTCAACGCCATAGAAGCGGCAATTTTAAAGGCCATCTCATTTGAGTCTACATCATGGTAGGAACCGTCATACAATTTAGCTTTGATATCCACTAATGGGTATCCAGCAAGTACACCGTTTTGCATGGCTGCTTTTAATCCAGCGTCAACTGCAGGGATATATTCACGTGGAACAGTCCCTCCAACGACTTTATCTTCAAATTCGTATCCGGAACCTTCTTCACTTGGAGAGAATTCGATCCATACGTGACCGTATTGACCTTTACCACCAGATTGACGAATGAACTTCCCTTCAGCCTCTACAGCTTTTGTGAAAGTCTCACGGTAGGATACTTGAGGAGCTCCAACGTTGGCTTCTACTTTAAATTCGCGTTTCATACGGTCAACGATAACATCTAGGTGGAGTTCTCCCATACCTGCGATGATTACCTCACCTGTTTCGCGATCGGTTTCAGCACGGAACGTTGGGTCTTCTTCAGATAGTTTTTGAAGAGCTGTAGACATTTTGTCTTGGTCAGCTTTTGTTTTTGGCTCAATCGCAACTTGGATAACGGGTTCTGGGAAATCCATGGATTCCAAGATAACTGGGCTATCTGTTGCACAAAGAGTGTCACCAGTAGTGGTGTTTTTCAATCCAACAGCCGCTGCAATGTCTCCTGAGTAGACTTTTTGAATTTCTTCACGGGAGTTTGCGTGCATTTGAAGGATACGACCAACACGTTCACGACTGTTTTTAGAAGCATTTAATACGTAAGAACCAGACTCTAATGTACCTGAGTACACACGGAAGAACGTCAAACGTCCTACAAATGGGTCTGTCATAACTTTAAATGCTAGTGATGCAAAGGGTTCGCTGTCGTCTGCGTGGTGCAAAATAACTTCCTCAGGGTTGTCAACACTGTGTCCTTCAATTGGAGGAACATCAAGTGGTGATGGGAGGTAGTCAATAACTGCATCCAATAGAAGTTGAACACCTTTGTTTTTAAAGGCTGAACCACATACTACTGGATAGAATTGAATATCTAATGTTGCTTGACGAATAGCTGCTTTCAATTCGGATTGGGAAATTTCTTCTCCCTCAAGATATTTCATCATGAGATCTTCATCCAACTCTGCAACTGCTTCAACAAGGTTTGCGCGCCATGTTTCTGCGAGTTCCATGTAGTCAGCTGGGATTTCTTCTTCACGAATATCAGATCCTAAATCGTCTCCGTATATAAACGCCTTCATTTTAATCAAGTCAATGATTCCTGTGAAGTTGTCTTCTGCACCAATTGGCAACTGAACTGGATGTGCATTTGCTTCCAGACGTTTAACCATTGTATCTTTCGCATAAAGGAAGTCGGCTCCGACTTTATCCATTTTGTTTATGAATACAATTCTTGGTACGTGATACGTTGTAGCTTGACGCCAAACAGTTTCTGTCTGAGGCTCTACACCAGACTGAGCATCAAGAACCGTTACTGCACCGTCTAAGACACGTAATGAACGTTCCACTTCAACAGTAAAGTCAACGTGACCTGGGGTATCAATAATGTTTACGCGGTGTCCTTCCCACTCTGCAGTTGTAGCAGCAGATGTGATGGTGATTCCACGCTCTTGTTCTTGTGCCATCCAGTCCATTTGTGAAGCACCTTCATGTGTTTCACCAAGTTTATGGATTCGACCCGTGTAATATAGGATACGCTCAGTTGTCGTTGTCTTACCAGCGTCAATATGAGCCATGATCCCAATGTTACGTGTTTTGTCCAAAGGAAATTTTCTCTCGGTCATGAATCGTATGCACCTCTCTTTTCTGTATTTGTCATTCGCTTTGCGTGAATCTTACCAGCGGTAATGTGCAAACGCTTTGTTCGCTTCAGCGGTTTTGTGTACTTCCTCGCGTTTTCTTACGGCGGATCCTGTGTTGTTTGCTGCGTCCATGATTTCTTTAGCTAGACGAGCTTCCATTGTGGATTCTCCGCGAAGACGTGAGTAGTTTACCAACCAACGAAGTGCAAGTGCTGTACGTCTTTCAGGACGGACTTCCACCGGAACTTGGTAGTTGGAACCTCCTACACGACGTGCTTTTACTTCAAGAACAGGCATGATGTTTTTTAAAGCTTCTTCGAAAACTTCCATTGGGTCGTTTTCGGTTTGTTCCTTAATTTGTTCTAATGCGTTATATAAGATTGTAGCTGCTTTTCCTCGTTTACCATCTACCATTAGACGGTTGATTGTACGAGTGACCAATTTAGAATTGTAAATTGGGTCAGGCAGTACATCGCGTTTTGCGACTGGACCTTTACGTGGCATCTAAAGTCCCCCTTTCTCGGTTACTAGTTTTTATTTAGGTTTTTTTGCTCCATATTTCGAACGACTTTGTTTACGATCTGTTACACCACTTGTATCTAGTGCTCCACGAACGATGTGGTAACGAACACCAGGTAAGTCTTTTACACGTCCACCGCGGATAAGTACAACACTGTGCTCTTGCAAGTTGTGTCCTTCACCAGGGATGTATGCTGTTACCTCGATCATGTTTGACAAGCGAACACGTGCGTATTTACGCAAAGCTGAGTTCGGTTTCTTAGGTGTTAATGTTCCAACACGGGTACATACACCACGTTTTTGAGGAGAGTAGACAGTAGTCATCTCTCTTTTTTGGCTGTTATAGCTTTTGTTCAAAGCTGGAGATTCTGATTTTGTAACTTTAGATTTACGAGGTTTGCGCACCAATTGGTTAATTGTAGGCATATTCTGTTTCCTCCTCCCTTTTCATTGTTTTTATAGTACCACACATCCAGGCGGTTCTTCTTGGGCAAAAAAATGATGCCCCTTTGATTTACTCACACTAAACGGGGTTATGCTGCTGTTGTGCGACAGTCACAAAGACTGTTTGTTACAAGTAGTTCGTACAAGTAGCGATTCACAAAGCACCTTAGGAATCTTAACACAGGTATTTTTATCTGTCAACTCCCGAATTACATTTTTTATAAAAAAATCTTTTTATGTCTCTGACTTGTTTCATTCTGTGACACTTTTCTCCTGGCTTCTTATTCGTACGACAAAAGAAGGATAGGAATATATAGAATTGTCTGATATAGTACACCATAGTATAAATATTAGCATCTAACGAATAAGGTGAGAATAATGAAGAAAAAAACAAAAAAAGCTCTTTTTATACTTGTAAGCATTTTGCTCATTCTCTTTATTGGGTACCAAGTATTTAAGGATTATGAGATTGTGTTTAGCATGCTGCTCAAACCTGCTTACAACAAGGAATTGTTGCTGCGAGCAGTCCGCTCTCATGGTGTGGAGACAGCTCTTTTACTTATCGGCCTCACTGTTGCCATGTCTTTAGTACCCGGCATGCCCACTTCTGTAGTAGGCATTTTTACAGGAATTGCATACGGTCCTTTCTTTGGAAGCATTATTAACGTTATCGCAAATGCTTCTGGAAACTTTATGTCTATTCTTATGTTTCAAAAGCTTAATATTTCAGGAGATTCCATTCAAGCGAATAAATGGACACGCTTTTTAACCAAAGTGAAATACCCTCGTTTTCAAATGATGATTCTCTATATGATTCCATTCGTTCCGGTTTCACTGATCAATTTGGCTGTTCACTCCTTCCAGTTTGAATGGAGCGAAGTGTATTGGGTAATTATTATTGGAGTAGTTCCAACCTCCGTCCTGTATGCACTTGGTGGACAAGTGTTTTTCCAAGGACAACATTTATCGGCTGCTGCTATTTTTTCTACAGCTGCTGTAATTGGGATTTTGTTGTTCTTATTCATGAGACACAAGAAAAAGAAAGTAGAAGTCGAATAAAGAAAACAGCTAGCGCAATCCGCGTTGAACCGCTCAAACATTTCTGTTTGCCCCAACAACAGAGAAGACATAGACACATTTTTAAACCAAAGCAAAGACACGTGCTTTGGTTTTTTTGTTGTCTCAAGAGGTATACAGCGATTCTTTGGTCATTCTATTTATTTTATAAAGTCTACCTCTTCGCTCAGACACGCACATGTTGCCTATTTTTTGTATAATTTATTACTTATTTCGTATTCTTTTGATCGGCTTGCGTAATGTACCAACATACCCAACTTCACGTATAAAGGAGCTTTTGAATATGCCATTTTTCTCTTTCTTGTGTTTATTTTTTCTTACATGCCTCCTTATGTATATAGGCTACTGGTATCCTAAAAAAGTATATCTAGGAACGAACTTGCCATTTACCCTTTTGGAGTCAAGTGAATCTGGTGTTTTGAGTTCCGATTCAGCTAAACCTGTCAAAAAAAAATTTCTTTACAAACATACACCTCTAGTAGGTAGCTTGCTTTTTACCAGTTTGCTGCAATTTTCATTTTTGGTATTTACCCAAAAAGAATCCCTTGGATTCTTTTTGATTGTGTGGAGTATCTGCACAATCCTTCTCACCACGACAGATTGTCTATATTATTTGCTGCCAAATACAATCATTGGGACTTTCGTTTGTATTTTTTTCATCTATCACTCTATAGTGAATCCTGTTCTTTTTTCTTTTTATACACTCAGTGGTCTTTTCTTATTTGCTCTACTCTCTCTTTTGTTTTACTTAGCGCCACAAAGTCTAGGAGGTGGGGATGTGAAACTAGCTGGTTTAATTGGCTTTGTTTTCGGATACCATAAAAGTCTCTTGGCTATATTCATCGCGTGCACATTCGCCCTTTTCTACAGCAGTATTTATTTTATGTTTTCTAAAATCAAACCAACGCGTACTTTTGTTGTACCTTTTGGTCCATTTTTATTTGCTGGCACGTGGGTAATAATCATACATACAATATTTTTTCCATAAAACAAATAGCGCCAATCTCTGGCTCTACAATATTTGGTGTTGGTGACTAAAAATCACTGATGCCTATTTTTATACAAAAAAATAGAAACATGTGAGATGTTCCGATAGAATGATAGTGACGAAACCACATTCTGAAAGGAGCACGCACATGTCTCACTCTCATTATATGCGAACCATGCTTGATTTAAAAGATAAAAACATCACATTCCCAGATTTTCGGTGCGAAGAAAAAAGAATCAATGGTCGTTTGTCTAAAGTTTTCTACGGCATCTTGTCCTACACACCTCATCGGTGTGCGAACTGCG
>CAYZZA010000067.1:0-5993 GCA_964482685.1 uncultured Carnobacteriaceae bacterium | reverse complement strand
CCAACTAGCCCATCGACTAATTTTAAATCTGGATTTGTTAATAAACTAGATAAAATAGAACCAAGTGCAACAGTAACAATAAAATCATAGGCATTCATTTTTGAAAGTGTTCTTTTTCCAGAGTTGCGCAATATGAGTAAAATACACAGATAGGCTAATGTTCCAACTATCAAAATACGTTTTAGAGAAGAAACATCACTAAACAGCATAGATTCCCTTCTTTCTATCTTTCAGATGTTCATTTTTTATCCAGTAATTGTTATTTAATCTATTAGTGGTAGTTTATCAGATAAAAAAATAGAGTCCAAACATCTGATTTAACCCCTCAGATATTTGGACTCTATGTACTTATAATTTTTTACAGACCCCAAATATTATCGAGCACAACGGTCTGTGAACGATCTGGGCCTACTGAAAACGTTGATAATTTAATTCCTGTTAGTTCATGAACCCGACGCAAGTAATTGCGGGCATTTTCTGGAAGTTCATCCAATGATTTACATCCTGTAATATCTTCTTCCCATCCTGGAAGCTCTTCATAAACAGGTTCACATTGTGACAATTCCTTCAGGCTAGCTGGATAGTGAAGGATCATTTCTCCATTACGTTTGTAGCCCATACAAATCTTGACTGTCTCAAGACCTGACAAGACATCAATAGAGTTTAAAGACAGGTCTGTTAAACCAGAAACACGCTTTGCGTGGCGCAAAACAACAGTATCTAACCAACCTACTCTACGTGGTCTACCGGTTGTGGTCCCGAATTCTTTTCCTACACGACGAATGGTATCGCCTGTCTCATCCAATAACTCTGTTGGAAACGGTCCATCTCCTACTCTAGAAGTGTAAGCTTTACATACTCCAACTACTTTAGTGATTTTTGATGGACCTACCCCACTCCCAATTGTAACTCCACCAGCAACTGGATTTGAGGAGGTAACAAACGGATAAGTTCCTTGATCAATGTCTAGCATGACACCTTGAGCTCCTTCAAATAAAACACGCTTCCCAGCATCAAGAGCATCGTTTAATACAACAGATGTATCACAGACATATTGTTTGAACTGTTGTCCAAATTCATAGAACGGTTCAAAAATATCGTCAAATGAAAGTGGGTCTGAGTGGTACAAATCAGTAAACATTCTATTTTTTTCTTCTAAAACAATCTTCAAGCGCTCTTCAAATATGTCTTTGTCTAATAAATCCGCAATACGGATCCCAATACGCGAAGCTTTATCCATATATGCTGGACCAATCCCTCGAATGGTAGTCCCTATTTTTTGGTCTCCTTTGGAATCTTCTTGTAACTGGTCTAGTTTAATATGGTATGGCAAGATAACATGTGCACGATCAGAAATACGTAAATTTTCTGTTGTAACACCTCTATCGTGGAGGTATGCCAACTCTCTAACTAATGATTCTGGATTAATTACAACACCATTTCCAATTACACTAATCTTTTGATCATTAAAGATTCCAGAAGGAATTAAATGTAGTTTGTATACTTGGTCATCAAATTGAATCGTGTGACCTGCGTTGTCCCCACCTTGATAACGAGCAATAACCTCCGCATTCTCACTTAAAAAATCAGTGATTTTCCCTTTACCTTCATCGCCCCATTGTGTCCCAACTACTACAACTGAAGACATATTCGCACCTCATCATTATTTTTATTTGAATCTGATATTTTTGTTTATTCCCAAGCATAATGGTATCAATAAAAAGAGGTTTTTACAACTAAACACCGAAAAAACAATCCGTGAATGGAGTAATTGTTCGCTTATCTTGGTATTTGATCTTCAGGGTAATAAGCGAGTGAAGAAAATTTGTTGTATTCTTTTATAAATAAAAGTTTAACAGAACCACGAGCTCCACTCCGGTTTTTTTCAATAATCACTTCAACAACGTTGTCTCCACCAATTGAGTCTTCTTCGGGTTCTTCTTCGTCCCCATCCCGATCATAATAATCTTCCCTATACAAAAAAGCTACAATATCAGCATCTTGCTCAATCGATCCTGACTCTCTTAGGTCACTTAAAATAGGCCTTTTGTCTTGTCTTTGTTCTACACCCCTAGAAAGTTGTGAAAGTGCAATGACAGGTGCTGAAAGCTCTTTGGCTAATTTTTTTAATTGTCGAGATATTTCTGAGACCTCTTGTTGCCTATTTTCACGGCCTGTTCCTTCTATCAATTGTAAATAATCGATGACTATAAGACCAATTTTTCCTTTTTCTTGTTTTAATCGTCGACATTTTGCGCGTATTTCAGCTGTTCGTATCCCAGGGGTATCATCAATATATATATTCGCTTTTGATAAACTTCCCATCGCAATGATTAATTTTTGCCACTCTTCTTCAGATAAATTCCCTGTTCTTAAGTTGGACGCATGGATACTGCCTTCCGCGCAAAGCATTCGGTTCACTAGTTGTTCCGCACCCATTTCTAAACTAAAAATTGCAACAGTTTCATCTGTTTTAGTTCCTATATTTTGAGCTACATTTAAAGCAAATGCTGTTTTTCCTACACCTGGTCTTGCAGCAAGAATAATCAATTCATCTTCTTGTAAACCAGCAGTCATTTGATCCAACATCGTATATCCTGTTGATAGGCCTGTAATTTTTTCGTCATTTTGATAGAGTTGATCAATTTTTTCAATGGTTTGGTTTAAAATTTGGGAGATAGGTGTAAACCCACTCCTATTTCTTTTTTCAGATACTTCTAAGATACTACGTTCAGCCCTATCTAAAATCAAGGGTACCTCATCTGGCTCATCGTACCCTTCAGAGGCAATCTCTGTAGCTGTGCGGATTAAGCGTCTTAATAGCGATTTTTCTTCAACAATCTTAGCATAATGTTCGATATTCGCTGCGGTAGGCACCACATCAGAAATTTCTGCCATGTATGACATGCCGCCTATATCTTCCAATTGGTTCTTGCTTGCTAAGATATTAGACACTGTAATCACGTCTATAGCTTCATTACGATCATTTAAATCCATCATTGTCTGGAAAATGAGTTGGTGTGCTCTACGATAAAAATCTTGTGGTTCTATAAACTCCATTGCAGCTACGAGTGCATCTGGATGGAGCAAGATAGATCCTAACACCGATTGTTCCGCTTGAATGTTTTGTGGCGGTAAACGATCTGGGAATACTTCTGTTGCCACGTACGTCATCCTTTCTCCCCATCTTTCTACAAAAGAAAGACTCTTATTCTTCTAGTCTAGTTTACGCTATATCAGAATCGTTGTACACCTCTCAAAGAGAACAAACGTTCCTTTTAGAATGAAAAACATTCTCCTTTATATACAATAGGAGAATGTTTCAAACACTTATTCGGCTAATACTCGAACAGTTAAAGTGGCTGTTACTTCAGGATGAAGCTTAATTTCTAGCTTTTGGGTACCAACCGCTCTCATCGCAGTTGGCATATTCATTTTTCTTTTGTCTAATGTAATCCCCATTTGTTTTTTTGCTTGCTCCACAATTTGCTTGGTTGTGACTGAACCAAACAACCTGCCATCATCTGCAGCTTTGGTCCGAATTTCAATCGCATTTTCTTCTTTTTCTAACTTATCTTTTAAAGCTTTTGCCTCTTGAAGAATTTCTTCTTCTTCTCTTTCCGACGCAGCGATTTGAGCTTTTAATTCCCTCAAGTTAGCAGGTGTAGCTTCTTTTGCTAATTTATTTTTCAATAAGTAATTATGTGCATATCCCACAGCTACTTCTTTCACTTCACCTTTTTTACCTTTTCCTTTTACATCTTCTAAAAAAATCACTTTCATAATGTTTATCCTCCTATATTCTAATTCTTTTTATCCGCTTTTGCTTGTTTTTTGATAATCTCTTTCAATTTCTTCTTTGCTGATGCAATCGTTTCATCATCTAATTGCGTTGCGGCGTTTGTTAAATGTCCACCGCCACCCATCTCTTCCATAATTCGTTGCACATTCACTTTTCCTAAACTTCGTGCACTTATTCCTACGCGGCTATCTGTTCTGCGTGTAACAACAAAAGATGCTTCCACGTTTGACATAGATAAAAGTGTGTCTGCTGTTTGGGCAGTAACAACTGATGGATATGCAATTTCTTCTTCTCCAGATGCGATTGCTATGCCTCCGTTAATGTATTCAGTTGTTTCAATAATTTTGCTTTTTGTTAAATAAACATCTGGATCCTCTTTGAGCAATCTTTGTACAAGCAAACTATCTGCCCCTACTGATTGTAAATAACTGGCTGCATCAAATGTGCGTGAACCTGTCCGGAGACTAAAACTCTTTGTATCCACAACAATTCCTCCTAAGAGGGCCGTCGCTTCAATTTTATTAACTGTATCTCCTTCGTTCGATAAATATTCGAAAAACTCAGTGATTAATTCTGATGCTGAAGAAGCATACGGTTCAATGTAGACAAGTAGTGGGTCTTCAGTGAATTCCTCACCTCGACGGTGGTGATCAATAACCACATTTTTCACAGTTTGGTCCAATAACGCCGGCGCGATTGACAGCGATGGTTTATGGTGATCAACTAGAACAACCAAACTGTCTTCTGTTATCTTCTCTAATGCTTCTTCTGGTGATATAATTGCTCCGCTAACTATCTTATCTTTACGAATTTCATTCAACAAACGTTTCACATCTTTTTGTGTATCTTCTGGATCAATGACTACCCAACACTGTTTGTCCACCATTTGTGCAATTCGTCTGATTCCTAAAGAAGAGCCAACCACATCAAAATCAGGGTTTTTATGCCCCATTACAAACACTTGATCGCTCTGCGTAATAAGTTCACTTAAAGCTTGACTGATCATTCTGGCTCTTACTCGTGTTCGCTTTTCCATTGGATCCGTTTTTCCACCATAATAACGTGGATCGCCATCTGATGTTTTTACAATGGCTTGATCTCCACCTCTAGCTAGTGCTAAATCGAGATTACTTTGTGCAAGTTCAGACAATTGGTCGTACTCCAATTCCCCATATGACACACCGATGCTGACAGTCAGTGGAAAATTTCGTTTGGATGTTCGTTCACGTATATTTTCAATGATACTAAATCGTTCGTTTTCTAAGCGTTCTAGTTCTCTTCGTGTCATCAAGATAAAATAGCGGTCATCAGAAATTCTTTTATAAAAAATCCCATGTTGCCGTCCCCAGTTAGATAAGTACGTAGCTAAAATACTGTCTAGACTAGATACACCACGATCATCCATTCTTTGTGTCAGTTCATCATAATTGTCTAAAAACAGGTACCCTAAAACTGGTTTCATTTCTTCGTATTGGTATTGGATATTGACATACTCTGTAATTTCCATTAGATAAATAGCCCGTATATCTTCTTGAATGGTGACTTTAAATGTTTTGTCTTGCCATTTAATGGTCTCTGCTTGATTATTTTTACTTTTCTTTAGTTGTTCACTCAAATCTGGCTCAACCACTGATATTGGTTGTCCAAGAACTTCATTATAATTGGCTAAATGATTTTGCATATATGGATTTACCCATTCGATTTCATTGCGCTCATTCAACAAAATCATGCCTAATGGCATTTTGATAAGGGCTTCTTGTTCTCCACGCTTAATCTTGTACGATAAATTCAATATATATTTATTGATCTCAACAAATACTTCCTTGCTTATTTTTTTCAAAAGATACAGGGTTCCTAAAAATATAACTACCATCGTCATCCCTACGAATGGATTGATGATAATTCCTAATACCATCATCACTATTTGAAAGAAGATAATTAAGATAGCTAACCTTTTAAATTGTATATTTTTCGTGAAATTGGGTGGGGTATGTTCTTTATTATTTTCCATGCAAGACTCCTTTTATAAACCACTACTGTCACTGTCAACTTTACCATTTTTAAAGGTTATATTCTACTCATCCCTGACAGCACTTGGAAACTTAAATGTTTCACGTGAAACATTTTGCAGTTCCAAATAAAAAAGGCCTATCTTGGTAGATCCCCTCTGACAGTTGAGTGTTCAATACGT
>CAYZZA010000066.1:0-6013 GCA_964482685.1 uncultured Carnobacteriaceae bacterium | reverse complement strand
ATTCTAGTGGGGTCATGCAAACTGGGTGGGTTCAAGTGGGGAACCGTTGGTATTACCTAAGTGGCAGCGGGGTCATGCAGACTGGTTGGCAGAAAATAAATAACCGTTGGTACTACCTAAACAGCAGTGGCGTGATGCAGACGGGATGGGTTAAAGTAGGTAAGACTTGGTACTATATGAACAACAGTGGGGTCATGCAGACTGGTTGGCAGAAAATAAATAACCGTTGGTATTACTTAAACAGCAGTGGCGTGATGCAGACGGGATGGGTTAAGGTTGGCAAGACGTGGTATTACATGAATAACAATGGTGTGATGCAAACAGGCCGAATCAACGTGGATGGAACATGGTATTATTTGGACTCTCACGGGGCATGGCAAGATCCAAGCGCCAAAAGTGGGCCTACCTTCAAGAACGGGATATTGATAGTCAATAAAAAGCACCCCTTGCCTACAACGTATAATCCAGGAGAAAATCCAACTGCAGCGGCACAAGTAAAAAAACTAATCAGCGCGATGCAACAAAAAGGTTTTGACATCAGCAATTCTTATAGTGGTTTTAGGAGCTACAATTATCAAAAAAGTCTCTACGAAGGGTATGTGCGGAAAGATGGAAAGAAAAACGCAGATACGTATTCCGCAAGACCCGGGCATTCTGAACATCAAACAGGGTTGGCGTATGATTTAAAGCATAAAAATGGAACGTTAGTAAAGAAAACCGCCGAAGCAAAATGGATTTCAGAAAATGCGGCTAATTATGGATTTATCGTTCGATACAAAGCAGGAAAACAGCACATAACCGGCTATCAAGCTGAACCTTGGCACTTAAGATACATTGGCTCTGAAGCTAAAGCTATTTACAAATCTGGCTTAACGTTGGAAGAGTATCTCGGCGTACCAGGTGGAGATTATTACAACAATTCACCTCTAAAAAGCATACGCACCTCACTTCTTTTGTGTTCTTCTTGCACAAAAAAAGCGAGGTGTTTCCGTGTCTTTATGTGAGATGCCACACAAAAAAGACGCTGAACAGACAGTTAGACAGGATACGAGACAGGAAAAAAAGAAAAAAACGAGAGACAAAAGAGATAACAGAAGATAAAGAACTAAGAAATAGGAGATCAGGAATAAGGAACGAACAAAGACGAAATAGAGGAGTAGGAGAGTAAAAATGGATAAAGCAATTTCTGCCAAACGTACCCAGAAAAGAAGCATCATTAGCGGAAAATTTGATGAATATTATGAATCAGAAAGTTTAAACAGTATGACGCCTTCTGATTCATTTAATTTACGTGCTAGCACCATTCAAGATATTTATGCTCTTTATGATGATTTGGTTGCGCACGATCGCTCCATCACGCGGCATTTATTAGGCTATGGCACTGACAAAAGCGGACAAGAAGACCACTCGCTACCTATTTACGAATATGTACTTGCTCCACCTGAAACAAGCCAAAAGACACATGGAAACGGACTTGTAACAGACTTGCATCCAGCTCCCACACTATTGATTACAACCGGTGTACATGGACATGAAAAATCGACCGTATATGCAGGAGTTGAATTTGCCAAACAACTCAGCCAAAATCTGCAAAACAGTAGAGGGTTAGCAGACTTAAAAAGTAACTTTGTAATTAAAATCATCCCGATTGTGAATCCAGGAGGATACAACCGAGATATCCGGAATACCTTAACAGAAGTGGATATCAATCGAAATTTTTCCTATAAATGGGTAGAATTAGACCATGCGTGTAAAGGGACGGCTCCTTATTCTCAACGAGAAACTCAGATTCTAAAAGAGTGGTTGTCCTTAAATAGAGGAGCTTTTGCGTATTTGGATTTTCATAATTTCACAAGAATTGGCGAAAGCATCGGAATGCCTGAGAGAAAGCGGGAGATGACTTCCTACCATTTGAGCCCGAATGAGGACTTAGACAGCATGTATAGTTCTTTAATCCGAAGACTGTCCCATTCGTGGAAAGACAGCTATTTGAGTTGTTTTTCAGAGTTAGGCAACGTCGCGTATGGGTTTGTCTACAGCGACAAAGGGCAAGAAATTCCTTCCACGATCTCAGAAGCTTATTATCAATATGGAATCAAGTTGGCTGCCATCCCGGAGATTACGTACAACGATCCACTCCATCCAGAACTACTGTACACCCAAACAGTGATGGAACTCAGCGTTGAGTTTTTTATCAATTACATTTTAACGTTAGTAGATTGCTTCAAAAACTAGGAATCAACCACCCACTCCAAAAAAGGGCGTGAGCCTTCTGTCACACAATACAAGTGGTACGCTTCAAACATGTGCAGACAAACTGGCGCACCTACACACGCAGCAACACCTGACCGATAAAGGAGTTTTGTTATGAAAAACGAAAAAATGGGCCTTGTTCTTGAAGGGGGCGGAATGAGGGGCGTATATACAAGCGGCGTACTCGAAGCTTTTATGGAAAAAAAGATTGAGTTTCCGTACATCATTGGCGTCTCTGCAGGAGCAAACAATGGGGCAGGCTTTATTGCGCAGCAAAAAACACGAAGCAAAAAAGTCTTTGTCAATTATGCAAGTCACAAAGACTTTTCCGGTATCAAACACTGGATTCGAAACGGGAATTATTTAAACATGGACTTTATTTATCATACATTAGCAAACGAGCTGCTTCCTTTTGATTATGACGCCTTTTTGAACTCAGACACGACGTTTAAAGTATGTGTCACGAATGCATCCACCGGGAAGCCTGAGTACTTCACCAAGGCCGCCCACAAAGACATAGATTTTATACGAGAGCTGTTAAAAGCTTCTAGCAGCATCCCAATTCTTACCAAACCTGTGCAAATAAATGGATCTTTCTACTTTGATGGAGGAATCTCTGATTCTATCCCTTTAGAGAAGTCCATGAAGGATGGGAACCGTTCGCATGTCGTCGTCCTCACGAGAACTCGCGATTACCGCAAGGAAAAACAAGCACTGGACTATTTGCTTAAATACATGCTGGTACAGTACCCTGAAGTTTCCAAGGCGTTGCAACATCGGCACATCCACTACAATCAAGCATTGGATAAAATTGAGTTGCTAGAAAAAAGAGGAGAGCTGTTCGTATTTAGACCCTCTGTCAACGTAAATGTCACGCTATTAGAAAAAAGACCCGCTGTCTTAGAACGAGTGTACAATCAAGGGTATTGGGACACGATGAACAAAATCCATGAATTCCAAACGTGGACAGAAAAGAGAACCACAGATGCAGCACGTTTCCATTAGCGGATATTCGTGGCACTAAATGTAAATAAAGAATGCTCAATAGAAGGGCCTTCATTCCCGATAAATGGTCTGCTCCTTTCCGATTCTTTCTTTCTTAAACGAAGCTATGCGCCTATGGTTCTTTTTGAGGATTGTCCCCGGGATACAAGTTGAACAGGCATTGAAAATAAACAAAATAGGGGATAAAATCTATTTGATTTTATTTTGATGGATGCGCTATACTGTACGGGTCATAGAAAGGGTCGAAGCAAATGATGCCTATCGAAGTAGCAAAAAAAAGATTAAAAGAACGTGGCCTGAAATACACAGACAAACGAAAACTCATTCTTGAAGTGTTAACAGCAGAGAAAAAGTATTTATCTGCGAGAGAAATTCAAGAAATACTAGAAAAAACCTACCCATCAATCAGTCAAGACACGATTTATCGAAACTTATATCTTTTTTCTGATTTAGACATTGCGGAAACAACCGATTTAAGTGGCGAGCAATTGTTCAAGTTGAGTTGTTCTACAGACGGCACTCACCACCACCACTTTATTTGTACAGTCTGTGGCACGTCGATCCCATTTGACATGTGTCCGATGACTTTTTTAGAAAATCAGCTAGAGGGGTGTCAAATCACTTCTCATCGATTTGAAGTGTTTGGACAATGTAAAAATTGTCTTGCATAATTAAGGTTTGCTAGTTGACGGTCAATTATACTTATTATATACTATTGAATGAACGGTTTTATTTGTATGGCATTTCAAATCTAGTTCCGTATGAATAGAATGGTTACTTAAAGTGCACGAAGGGAGGGAATCGAACATGAGTAAAACTGTTGTCAAGAAAAATGAATCACTTGATGATGCTCTTCGTCGCTTCAAACGTACTGTTTCTAAAACTGGGACAATGAAGGAAGCCCGCAAAAGGGAGTTCTATGAAAAGCCAAGTGTGAAGCGTAAATTGAAATCAGAAGCAGCAAGAAAGCGTAAATTCTAATCTGTTTGTATACAGTTAGGGAGTGATAATGTGTCCTTATTGTCAGATTTAAACGAAGACATTAAAACGGCAATGAAGTCGCATGACAAAGAACGCTTGTCAGTTCTTAGAATGGTCAAAGCCTCTCTTCAAAATGCAACCATTGCGAAAAGAGAAGACCTATCTAGTGACGAGGAAATAGCAGTCGTTTCTCGTGAACGAAAACAGAGAAATGATTCTTTGGAAGAATTCAAAAAAGCAGACCGTCCTGATTTAGTTCAAGCTATTGAAAAAGAATTAGCCATCGTGAACGAATATTTACCCAAACAATTGTCAGAAGAAGAAGTCCGAAACATTGTGAAAGACACAATTGTGGAAATAGAGGCTTCTTCCATGCAAGATATGGGTAAGGTGATGAGTGCATTGATGCCTAAGGTAAAAGGAATGGCTGACGGAAAACTTGTAAATCAACTTGTAAAAGAAGAGTTACAAAATTGAATCCCATACTTCCACAAAAGAGTAGAGCCTAGCGGGTCTACTCTTTTTTGATTTCAATTGCTTCAGTTGTCTGCCTTTTTATGGTATAGTTTGAGGTATAATTATGTCGTTTTCAGAAAAGGAGCGCGATCGTTTGACCGATCAAACAACTTCCAAACAAACACTAGAATTTGATGATGCCACTCAAGCACGCAAACTATTTGGTGTTCAAGATGAGTATTTGTATATCATTGAAAAAGAAATGGATGTCTCCATTCATAGCCGTGGGACTCAAGTCGAAATTGAAGGGACAGCCCAACACGTTCAATTGGTTGTCGACTTACTGGAACAATTAGAAGAACTGATTCAAATTACCCCTTCCCTTAAAACCATTGATGTCTTAAATGGAATCAGAATGGCCAAGCAAGGGACGTTGTCTTCTTTGATTAAAATGTATGAAGAAGTGATAGGCAAAGACAAAGAAGGAAGACCTATCCGAGTCAAAAATGCCGGACAATGGGAGTATGTACAAGCCATCAAAAAGAATGATGTTGTTTTTGGTGTGGGGCCTGCTGGTACCGGAAAAACCTACCTTGCAGTGGTGATGGCTGTCGCAGCGATGAGGCGAGGAGACGTCAGTCGGATTGTTCTTACGCGTCCGGCAGTAGAAGCTGGAGAAAGTTTAGGGTTTTTGCCAGGGGATTTAAAAGAAAAAGTCGACCCTTACTTGCGTCCGCTTTATGATGCGTTGTATAGCATCTTTGGAACCGAACACACAGAACGTCTCCTAGAGCGTGAAACCATTGAAATTGCGCCTCTTGCTTACATGCGAGGACGAACCTTAGATGATGCGTTTGTGATCTTGGACGAAGCACAAAACACAACGGTCCAACAAATGAAAATGTTTCTGACACGTCTTGGGTTTGGATCTAAGATGATTATCAACGGAGACGTTACCCAAATTGATTTGTTGCGTGGCACAAAAAGTGGGTTAATCCATGCGACCCACATTCTCAGACAAGTACCCGGTGTGGCCCAAGTCTCCTTTAGTGCAGATGACGTGGTCAGACACCCTCTCGTCGCCAAAATTATCCATGCGTATGAAACAGAAGAAGACACGACAATACATTCCTCTTAAGGAATCACAAAGAAGGTTATCAGGTGAAAATTGAATTGTATGACGAAACGGGCAAAACAACGGAAGAAGCTAAAAAACTTGTGACTTCTATTCTTTTGTTTGCCTCTGATTATATGGAGATTGAACAGGATGCAGAGGTTTCGGTCACTTTTGTGGATGATGTAAAAATCAGAGAAATCA
>CAYZZA010000065.1:0-6138 GCA_964482685.1 uncultured Carnobacteriaceae bacterium | reverse complement strand
CCAAGTTTGTACAGAAGCCAAGGAACATGCGTTTATGTCTGTGTGTCTCAACCCTGTTTGGGTCAAAACAGCCGCAGAGATCTTAAAAGGGTCGCAGACTGCAGTGTGTACTGTAGTTGGGTTTCCGCTTGGGGCCAATACGACGGCCACAAAAGTAAGTGAAACCACACAAGCCATCGAAGATGGAGCGACAGAAATCGATATGGTTCTAAACATTGGTCTTCTCAAAAGTGGAGCCAAAGACCGTGTACAAGCAGATATCAAAGGAGTCGTAGACGCAGCCAAGGGACACGCGCTTGTCAAAGTGATTTTGGAAACTGCGTTGTTGTCAAAAGAAGAAAAGATTGCCGCATGTGAATTGGCCAAATTGGCAGGAGCGGATTTTGTTAAAACATCCACCGGCTTTTCAACCGGAGGAGCGACCGTTGAAGACATCACTCTGATGCGTTCTGTTGTAGGGCCTAAAATGGGCGTGAAAGCAAGCGGAGGGGTCAAGACAAGAACAGAGGCTCTTGCGATGATTGAAGCGGGAGCGACTCGAATTGGCGCTTCTAACGGCATGGCGTTATTGTCCTAATCTATTTTTACAGGAATGATTGAAAAAAAGGGCTGTTTTCTTTATAATTAAGAAGAGAAGGACAAAAAAGGACAGTGAGAGAAAGGATTGGGACGTTGCTTCCAATCCTTTTGTCTTATAGCACCCTGTGCGTATGAAATTATAGAAGAGAAGGTGGCGTCTATGCCAAAAGCAAGTCGGTACACAATAGAAGAAGTGATTGCACTCTGTTCGGAATACATGAATGATAAACATGTCGCATTTGTAAAAAAAGCCTATCTTTTTGCAGAACATGCGCATGGGGAACAATACAGAAAATCAGGCGAACCGTATATTATTCATCCCATCCAAGTAGCCGGTATTTTAGCGGAATTAAAAATGGACCCTGCGACCATCGCAACAGGTTTTTTGCATGACGTCGTCGAAGACACCGAGTACACGTTTGACGACATCGCTGAAAACTTTTCAGAAGAAGTCGCTGAGCTTGTAGACGGGGTAACGAAACTTGGGAAATTAAAATTTAAATCCAAACAAGAACAACAAGCAGAAAACCACCGCAAAATGCTGCTGGCGATGGCGCAAGATTTGCGCGTGGTGATGGTGAAGTTAGCTGACCGCTTGCACAACATGCGCACGTTGAAATTTCATCGACCTGAAAAACAACGTGAAATTGCGCGGGAGACGCTTGAAATATACGCGCCTCTCGCCGACCGTTTAGGGATCAACCGTGTGAAGTGGGAGTTGGAAGACACGTCGCTTCGTTATTTGAATCCCCAGCAATATTACCGCATTGTTCACTTGATGAACTCCAAGCGAGACGAAAGAGAAGCATTTATTTCGGATGCGATCAGCATGATTGAAGCGTCGGTGGAAGAGTTGGATGTGACTGCCAATATCACCGGACGTCCCAAACACATTTATTCTATTTATCGAAAAATGAAAGACCAAAAAAAACAGTTTGATGAGATTTACGATTTGTTGGCCATCCGAATCATCGTTGAGTCGATCAAAGATTGTTATGCGGTGTTGGGTGCGATTCATACGCGTTGGAAACCAATGCCAGGAAGGTTTAAAGACTACATTGCGATGCCAAAGGCAAACTTGTATCAATCTTTGCATACAACCGTATTGGGACCGCGTGCGACGCCTTTGGAAGTACAAATCCGCACCGTAGAAATGCATGAGATTGCTGAATACGGGGTCGCAGCGCACTGGGCGTATAAAGAAGGCGTCACCAAAAAGGTATCCAACGATGAACTGACCCAACATTTGTCGTGGTTCCATGACTTGATTGAATTACAAGATGAAACAAGCGACGCCAGTGATTTTATGCAAGGCGTAAAAGACGATATCTTACGAGACAAAGTATACGTCTTTACCCCGAAAGGCGATGTGACCGAACTGCCTAATGGAGCCAGTACGTTGGATTTTGCGTATCATGTCCACACGGAAGTTGGGCGTAAATCGACCGGTGCCAAAGTAAACGGAAAAATTGTGCCGTTAAACTACAAATTAAAAACAGGTGATATCGTAGAAATGCTCACTTCGCCCAATTCATTTGGGCCAAGTAGGGATTGGCTCAAATACGTCTCAACGAGTAAAGCACGAAACAAAATCAGACAGTTTTTCAAAGCACAAGAAAAAGAAGTCAACGTCGAACGAGGGCGCGTGATGTTGGAGAACCAATTGGCCGAAATGGGCTTTTCCGCAAAGACCATCCTCACAAAAGAAAAGTTGAAAGCTTTAAAAGAAAAAATGAACTTTCAACAAGAAGACGATTTGTTAGCGGCGGTTGGATACGGGGAATTAAAAGCCTTAGCTGTGGCGAATCGTCTGACCGAAGAAGAGCGTAAAAAGAAAGAACGCGAGAAAAAGATGGAAACGGTGTCGTCCATCGAATTAAACAAACCAGCCAAAGAATCACAAAAAATGCTGATCCGGCACGAAAATGGCGTCCTAGTAGAAGGAGCAGACAACCTTCTACTTCGCCTCAGTCGCTGCTGCAACCCGGTTCCTGGGGATAAAATTGTCGGATATATCACAAGAGGAAGAGGGATTTCGGTGCACCGAGCCGATTGTCCAAATATTATTGCCGCAGACGATGCGGAAAACCGCTTGATTGACGTGGATTGGGAAAATACCGGGTCAAAAGACGTGGAATACGATGCGGAATTACAAGTATCGGGGTATGACCGCAATGGGTTGCTGAATGAGATTTTGCAAGTGATCAATGCGCAAACGAAAAAAATCAGCAACGTGAATGGAAAAGTAGACCGCAACAAGATTGCGACCATTCAAATTACCATCTCGATAGAAAACCTTGCTGAACTCGAGCGAATTGTCGACAAAATCAAAACCATTCCCGACGTCTACAACGTCAAGCGAATCACCATGTAAAAGGGGAGAGTACGATGCGTCTAGTGATCCAACGAGTGAAAGAAGCCTCTGTAGTTGTGGAGGACGAACGCATTGCGTCGATTGGACCCGGTCTGCTTGTGCTTGTAGGAGTAGAAGAGGCAGACGACGAAGGGGACGTGCTTTATTTGGCGAAAAAAACACGCATGATGCGCATTTTTAGTGACGAAGCAGACAAGATGAATGTGTCTGTTCACGATATCCAAGGAAGTGTGCTGTCTGTTTCTCAATTTACATTGCACGCAGAAACGAAAAAAGGAAACCGACCAAGCTTTATACAAGCCGCAAGACCTGAACACGCCAAACGGTTGTATGAGCTGTTCAACCAAAACCTAGCTGAAGCCGGACTGCATGTCGAAACGGGTAAATTCGGGGCGATGATGGATGTGTCGCTCGTAAACGATGGGCCCGTTACGATTGTGATCGATTCTAAAAACAAATAAAGCACGAACTAAACGAATAAACCACTCAATAAAAAAATATATGAAATAAAACAAAAGAATATCTAATGAATCACCTACGAACTAAAAAAAGATGCGAAATAAATCAACATACCAGATACATTAGGGAACAACTCAAGCAACGAAACAAGTGTTCTCAGCAAATCACATCATACCTGTTTCGTTCTATGTGCCTTTAAGCACTCCTTTTTTAAGGAGCACTTAAGGGCTTTTTTTGTGAGGAATTTTTGCTTGGCCTGTATACCTTTACGCATGTGTCTCTAAACCAATGCTCATGTGCTTGGGTTGAATGCACGATACGCTCTACTAAGTAGAAATCCATTCTTTTTATCTGTTTCTATTTTGTAGATTGACTTGTAAAGAAAGTTTTTCTTTTGAGAATGAGACTCATAAGGGTAAAAAGAAAAAAGAGTCCATCAATGAAAGGAAAAAGTTTGTAGTATATAGTAAAAGTACAAAGAGACTAAATTAGATTATGTCGCTTAAAAAATATTTTTTTGGAGGAAATGCGGATGGAGAAAAATTTTGAGTCACTAGATTCATTAAAAAATGTAGAAAAAGTAATCAATGAAGCCTCAACCGCTGTAAAGTCAAAGACGAGTACCATAGTAGATAGTGCCATCCCTGAAGTAGTCGCAGGAGCCCTTGGCGCTGGTGTTGGTGGAGCAGGTTCTTTTGCGGCCTTATTTTTCGGAGGAAAAGTCGTAGGATTAAGTGCAGCGGCTATTACATCAGGTCTTGCGGCAGCGGGTGCTGTGGTAGGTGGCGGAATGGCAGCAGGTGTTTTCGTGTTAGCAGCGCCCATTGCAGTATTAGGTGCAGGAGGTGTAGGCATAGCCTCGACAATTAAAAACAAAAAACTACGAGAATCAAAAGAACGCCTATTAAAACTTGCTATCGAAAAAAATCATGCCATCAATCAAGCACTAAAAGAGGAAATGGATGCTACAAATGAACGAGCAGATTATTTAAATGGTTTGAACATCATCCTAGAACGAGCCATTCATGATTTAAGAGAAGATTTGGACAAAGCAAATGGCTAAACTTACAAAAGAAGAAATGGAACTTTTAAAGGTTATAAAAAATGAACTTGAAACGAGTTACAGTAAAAACGATTTGGAGAAGACTAAATCTAAATTAAAAAACTCTATACAATCAAGCGAACAGTTACTAAAATCGATGAATATTGATATTGACATGAATACTGAACTGAAAAGTGGTCAAAAAAGGATTGGTACGCAAGATCCACTTGAAGCGAAATCGATCAAGATAACACCTTTTGACGATTTACTCAAAGAAGCAACGACCAACATACCTGAAGATGTTCATTTTACTGATATTTTCACAGAAAAAGAGATGGAAGAAAACTTTGACGTGATTCGCAAACTGAACAACGAATTTAACGCCATGCATAGATTAGATCAGACGGAATGGGCGATTTCTATCGTCATGGGACTATTGGCAGCAGCGATAGATATTCTGCTCGTAGGTGTGCCAGAAAAAGGTGCAGATGGAACCAAAGCAGGTACCATGTCAAACTGGATACGTACTAAATTTGATGAGGCCATTCCAGAAGAAGAAGTAAAAAGACTAGAAAAACTAGCTAAAGTACCCTACGATGCGTCTATGAATGTGGACAACAAAGGAAATCCTGTTACGGATACATATGTGGATGGGTTAACACCCTATTTTCATCGTTTGGTTTCATTAGGACATGACCCATTTTTAGGGTTAATCGTAGGTGTGTTGGATGTATTAAGTGGAACCATGACAACTGTAGATAGAAAAGGGAACATTGTCAGGCAAATGATGCCTGGATATGAAGATCGGGTAGAAGAACATATTTCCAAGGCTATTATAAAAGTGATCAATCATTTTAAATCAGATATGAATACGTCTATGGGCTTACCTGCTCCTTTAATGAGCATATTTAATCTATTTCAGTTTGGGGAAATAGGAGAATTGGATCAGACAATAGCAGAAATAGTACAAGGAATGTATTACGATGGATTCGATTTTATTCATTTTGTCTCCTCATCTGTTCCAGTAACCATTACTGAATTAGGTGTAAGAATGTTGTATTCAATCAAGAGAATAAAAGAAGGACATTCTATTAAAGAGTCTATTCCCATTACGTCGGATAGAACGAAAAGACCTAAACTTGGAACAATGCTTTATACTTCACATACGATTGCTTCGGCCGTTAATGCTGGGAAAGTAACTCTGGCCTTTAAGACAGGGGCCGCAAACCCATTTTTATCAATTAATTACCCTCAATGGTTGGCTTTTATGAAAGTTTCTTTCCAACAAATCGGATGGACACTGATAGAAAAACCAGAATTAAGGCATAATTATGTGTTAGGTATCATAGAAGATGAAAAGGAAAGTTTGTATCAAAGTATAGACGATTTATGGAGCGTAATGGAGGAAGATTTTGTATTTGACTAGTGTGTCACATAAATATGGAACCTTTAATTGTTATATGAGCCTTTTCGTTCACAACATCTTAAATTGAGTCGGCCACAATGTTGAGTTTGTTTTATGGCTCAACTTTTTTATTTTTAAAAGTTGAGTATCAACTAGTATTGTTTTTGCTGTCTCAAAGTCAGCACGTATTTATTCCTTATTCTCAAAGAGTGTATGAATCGCTTTTATGAACTACACACCGAATAAATTCGGTGGTTTCTAGGAACAACATTGCGACAG
>CAYZZA010000064.1:0-6139 GCA_964482685.1 uncultured Carnobacteriaceae bacterium | reverse complement strand
TGTCGCAATGTTGTTCCTAGAAACCACCGAATTTATTCGGTGTGTAGTTCATAAGTGTCTGTTGAGGAAAAAGAGCGAGAAAGAAGAGTCTAATAGGAATCTAGAAGAAAGCATGGTACTATAGAAACGACTTAATGTTATGAGGAGGAACGAAGATGATTTCAGTAAACGATTTTAAAACAGGACTCACCATTGAATTTGATGGGTCCATTTGGAAAGTACAAGATTTTCAACACGTAAAACCAGGAAAAGGCGCTGCGTTTGTGCGCTCTAAGTTAAAGAACTTGCGTACAGGAGCTGTTTTAGAAAAAACATTTCGTGCAGGTGAAAAAGTAGAAGCGGCTCAAATCGACAGACGCAAGATGCAGTATTTGTACGATACCGGATCTGACTTAGTATTTATGGACACAGACAACTACGAACAAGTAGAATTGCCACATGCCAACGTAGAGTACGAAATGAAGTTCTTAACTGAAAACATGGAAGTACATATCATCATGTATGATGTGGAAGTGTTGGGTGTGGAATTGCCAAACACGGTTACATTGAAAGTACAAGAAACCGATCCAAACATTAAAGGAGACACGTCCTCAGGAGGATCCAAACCTGCCACAATGGAGACTGGTCTTGTGGTTAACGTGCCCTTCTTTGTAAACGCCGGTGACACACTGATTATCAACTCTGAAGATGGCTCTTACGTATCTCGTGGATAATGAAAACTAGAGGAGGAGAACCAATGGTTGAAAAAAGACACGCAACAGAAATGCCAAATGGCACGTTTGGAGAGATTGAAGTCGCTCCTGAAGTCTTGGAGGTTATCGCTGGAATTGCAGCCAACGAAGTAGAAGGCGTCTATGCGATGCAAGGGAAATTGTCTACAGGTGTTCAAGAATTATTTGGACGCGTTGACCATACAAAAGGCGTACATTTGACGTCTGGAGAACACGGGTTGGTTGTAGATGTGTTTTGCTATTTGAAATACGGAACCCAAGTCCCTAAAGTAGCTGCTGAAATCCAAAAGAATATCAAAGAACAAGTGGAACATATGACCGATATCACGTTAGCTGAAGTAAACATTCATGTAGCGGGCATCATACCTGAGAAATCTGGTCTGGAGAGCATATTGGACTTTGACACAGAAGAAGAGGATGACCGTTTTTGATCACTTCACGAAGAGAAATAAGAGAAAAAGCTTTGCAAACTCTTTTTCAACTTTTGGCTAATCCAGCACTTACAAAAGAAGAAGCCATGCACCATGCCTTGGCGTTGCTGAATGAAGACGAAGAAAAAGTAGACAAAGACGAGCAGGAAGAAGGCAACACAAAACAAACGGTGCCGCCGTACTTATCTGAGCTTGTCTCTGGTGTACAGGCACATGAACAAGAGTTGGATGCCCTTATTTCCAAACATTTGAGAAACTGGTCTATTCAGCGCTTAGCCAAAACCGATTTGCTAATTTTGCGCATCGCGGTGTATGAATTGGTGTATCAACCAGATATCCCAGCAAACATTGTCATGAACGAAGCAATCGAGATCACAAAAGAGTACAGTGATGAAGAGTCTCGTAAATTTGTGAATGGAATCTTATCCAGTGTGCACCAAGCTCAAATGAAAGAAAGAAGCTGAAGGGCTTCTTTTTTTTACCCTTTAAAGTAGGAAAGAGAACGTCTCCATTCAAAAGCCACAACAGAGGAGGTAGAAACAATGATTGTATTATCCGTAGAAGTCTCGCTGCGTTTGTATGATTCATTCTCCCTAAAAGACAAACGCAGTGTTGTCAAAAGCATGTTGAAACGACTCAGCAATCGCCACAATGTAAGTGTGGCCGAAGTAGGTTCTCTAGATAGGCAAAATGAAGCGCGTATTGGCCTTGCCGTCGTAGGCAACCAGCGAAAGATTTGTGAACAAGTACTACAGCAGTGTCTCAATGAAATCGAGACCGAGTATGCGGTGGAAATTACCTCGGTGGAATGGAACCGCGAATAAAAAGAGGCAAGGCCAAAAGGAAATCGTTCCTTGGCCTTGCCTCTTTTGATAAGTCTTGCTCTTTTTCGAGCAAGGATGAACATGTGTGCGAGAAAGTGGACAGTGCTTCTTGTTTCATGCCTGTTTCCCTATTTCCCTATTTCATACAGTGGGTGATCTGTACACAGTCTTTTATTCCTCGCTTGCTTTTGGTTGATGGGTCCAAGGTTGTGGCTTCAAGTAAAATTCTTTGCGAATAGCGTATCCAGTGACTAAGAAAGCAAAGAATTCTGCGGCTGGAATGGCAAACAACGTGCCGTACAAACCAAAGAGAGGACCGAACAAAAAGAGGAAAGGAACTAGGAAAATCACTTGGCGCAACAAGTTTAAGAAACTAGCCAAGCGGACCTCGCCTACAGATTGAAAATAACTGGCCCAGACCATTTGAAACCCGTTCACTGGAAAAGCAAGTGTCCAGATTCGAATTGCGGGTACTCCTAACGCAATTACAGCGGCTTCTTGGTTAAACAAGCGAATCAATACTTCTGGGAAAAATTGCACGAATAAGAAACCTGAAACCCCAATGACCGTACCTGCAATGGCCCCCCATTTAATGGTTTCTTTTACCCGATCTGGTCGGCGTGCCCCGGTGTTGTAACTGATTAAAGGCAACATGCCTTGGGTTAACCCTGAAATCAACATAATGATAATGGTACTGGTGCTCGTGACGATAGCGGCTACGGAAACAGCCGTATCGCCTCCATATTTGACGAGCTGAATGTTCATAATAATGGTTAAGAAACTGTTGGCTAACTGAAGCAAGAATGCCGGAGTTCCAACACGAAGAATCTCCAACGTGTAGTCCCAGCGGGGGAGCATACGGCTTAGACGTAGTTTGATGGTGCTGTTGCCACTGATAAAGTAATAACCAGACCACAACATAGCCAAGAACTGCCCGATAACGGTTGCCCAGGCGGCTCCTTTCATGCCCCAGCCAAGGAGAACAATAAAAATATAGTCAAAGAAAATATTAAAGCCGGCTCCGATGATCATGCTGATCATGTTGACCTTAGGTGCTCCATCTGCACTGGCTTGTTTGTTTAGGGAAATCGCCACAATTTGGAAAATTCCCCCATACAAAATGACGCCAAGATAATCTTCCGCAAGTGGCAAGACGCTTGGACTTGCGCCAAGTGTTCTTAGCAGGGGCTGAATAAACAAAGAGCCCAAAATCATGAAAAAGATTCCAGCTAGAGCCGATAAAGACACAGCGTGGCCTAAATAATACTCAGCCTTTTGGGTTTCTTTCCTTCCTAGACTGATGGAGAAGAGAGTAGCGGCACCTACCCCGACCATTAAAGCAAAGGACACAATGACTAAGGTAATGGGATAGGTAATTGACGCGGCCGCTAACCCAGTGGCACCTAAAGAAGGGCTGTTTCCAATAAAAATACCATCGACAACGTTGTAAATCGCGTTGACCAGCATGCCGACCATTGCTGGAATGGAAAATTCAAGTATAAGAGACGGAATGTTTTTTGTTTCCAATCTCTTTGTATCTTGTACGTGCTTATCCAATTCAATCACTCTTTCTACACTATAAGTACGTGGCCGTGTGCGGACATGTATATATTCAAAGACCGCGCATACCTCAAAGTAGGATACTATGCATTCTAGCTTGAGTCAACCATGGCTTACTTTAAATGAGTAGAAGAGGACTCAAGTCTACTGTGAATGAGTGAAACATCCCTATGAAACAACCGAAATTAAGTGAGGAATAAGGCAAAAGACCTCTTATGAAAAAAGACTGAAAATGATAAAAAGCATATTGTTTTAAAAAAAAAGCTATCTCACGTATGCTTGTTACATAGATTAAAGGAATTAAAAAAAGAAAAAGGAGACGATTAGAGTGAATCAAGTCACAACATCCCTAGACTCAGGATTACGTAGTTTATGGGATTACTTACCAGCACTTATTTTTGGTTTGTTATTATTAGGTCTTGCATGGATTGTCGCAACACTTGTCAAACAAGGAGTATCCAAAGGTTTGCGCGCAGTTAAATTTGATGAATTGCTCGTCAAATGGGGAGCAGCCGAAACTCCAGAACAAGCAGGAAAGACCATTGACACATTGGCTTCTGTGTTTTACTACCTCACATGGGTATTGTTCTTGCCTGGTATTTTTGACCGTTTTGGATTGGAATCGGTTGCCGTTCCAATTACGAACATGCTCCAAACAGCATTGAATTATTTGCCAAACATCATTGGCGCAAGCATCATTCTAGTGATTGGATTTGTTGCAGCGAAGTTAGTGAAGAATTTAGTGTACAACCTTGCACAATCCATGAATGTGAACCGATGGATGTCTCGCATAACCGGAAATGACGAAGCACCTACTGTATCCGTAGAACAGAAAAACAACATTGCGTCCGTTCTAGCAACGATTGTGTATGTACTTATTTTAGTGCCAATTGTCACGATTGCACTCGAAACGTTAGGCATTCGTTCAATTTCTGAACCAATCATCAATGTCCTAAACATCCTAGTTGGTGCGATTCCAAATATTTTAGTCGCAGCAATTTTACTTGGAGTCGGAATCGCTGTCGCAAAATTTGTAGGCGATTTGCTTACGAACTTGCTTAAAGGAACAGGGTTAGACGATGTCACCGATAGCTTGAAAACAAGTGGCATGGATTTGGATCTTTCTAAGATGATTGGTCAAACCGTTGCAGTATTAATTGGGTTGTTCTTCTTTGTCGAAGCCATTAATGTGTTAAACCTGATGGTCTTAAACACAATTGGGGCAGCTATTATCAACTACGTACCTAATGTATTGTTTGCTTTAATTATTTTAGCCCTTGTTGTAGTCGGTGGAAAGTTACTAGCCAACGCTGTGACACGTGCAACCGGCAGTCAATTATCCGGTAAAGTAGTAGAAGGTATCTTGCTTGTCCTAGGAGCTTTCATGGCCTTGAGTCAATTAAACCTTGCCGCAACGATTGTACAAACGGCTTTCCTCTTTATTATTGGTGGATTATCCGTTGCATTTGCCCTTTCATTTGGCCTAGGTGGACGTGACTTTGCCAGCAAACAATTGGAAAGATTAGACTCGAAAATGAAAAAAGAAACTGGGAAAAACGAAGCGCCTCCGTATGAAGGCTTGGAAGATAAAATGAAGAGTGCCGGCAAACAAGTTGTTCAAACAAAAAAAGCCGCCTCAAAACCTTCTCGTCGTGCGACCCCAACCGATTATGACACTCGTCCACTTTATCCACGTGACGAACAAATAGAAGATAGTGCTCTGGAAAACGATTCTTTAAAAGATGGTCACTCAAGGGATTCAAAAGAGTAACCAGGCATTCAATGTTCACCTGTATAAAAGGTCAAAATCGTATAATAGGAAAGACGTGAAACACGTAAAATGGATGGGTTGAATCCGATGCGCGTGCATAGATACGCAAAAAGGTGACCCCATACACGTATCCCATAACCTCACACTCTAGATCCTCTTAAGACATTCTTGAGGGGATCTATTCTTATGCCCTTTTATCTAGAATTTTTTGAATAAAAAAGACCGTCCACACAGAGGGATGGGGTGTGAAAAACTCGCTAGGGTAGACTTCAAGCAGCTTGCTTGAGGCATTCTCAAACGAGAAAAGATGGATAAAACCATGAATAAAATAAGGCTACTACGTGTTTTTTAGAGCAGTTAGTAGAAGAAAAAATTGACAATCGTGTATTGGAACACTACTGTTTAGTAGTGACTGACTAACAGTCAGTCGCTGCGGATGGAAAAGGAGGCTAGGAAATGAGAAAAGAAGCACTGATTGAAGCCGGCATACGATTGATGGAAGAAAACGGCTATGAAAAAACATCCGTTGCTAAAATTGTGCAAAAAGCAGGTGTTGCTCAAGGAACATTTTATTTGTATTTTTCGACCAAACAAGAGTTGATTATTGAAATATCTAAAAAGATTTTGCAGGAACAATTTGCTTTAGCAAAAGAAAGGGTGGCTGCACAAAACTCTCAAGATATTGGTACATTCCTAGAAAGTTTGACTCAAACAATCTATGAAATATCTGAAAAAAGAAAAAGACTGATTCGAGTTATTTATACGAGTACGATGCTAATGGGTTCATTTGATCAGTTTGAAAAGGTGTATCATCCTTATTAC
>CAYZZA010000063.1:0-6391 GCA_964482685.1 uncultured Carnobacteriaceae bacterium | reverse complement strand
AGGTGTCCAAACGTAAATTATCTACTAATCTTAAAGATGAGTAGCAGGATTAACCAATGAGTCATCTCTAGTGTTAATCCATTGCGAGGTTACCTTGAGGAATAAATTCGTCATTACTCTCAAGTCAAGTTAGTATCTGCCTATGAATTAGTTTGGTTGATTGCTCTGCTTTCAACTGCACGTATTTTTTATGTTGACTACTAAATTATGGAGGAGATTAATTATGAATAAAGATGAAAAACGTAATCCAAATGAACCAGCTACAGGTAGCGACCGTACATCCGCGAAAGAAGTTGCACACGAAGCGGGACTTACAGACAACTACGGCGTAAAAAAACCAATGACAGATGAGGAAAAAAAGAATAAAGAAGAGAACAAAAAGAAATAGTTTGGTTCGGTGTTCTATTTGTTTTCAATAAGAAGTAAAAAAGCTAACGCCCGCCTGATTTATAATCAGATAGGCGTTAGCTTTTTGTTTGCTATATCTCTTAAGTATTCTTATTCCCAAAACGTCTCTAGTTTGTTTATCTAAACTGTCTATCCACACAGAAATGTATGATGTACAGACTAACTCTCAAGAGAATAGTTTGGTGCTTCTTTTGTAATGTGAACATCGTGCGGGTGGGACTCTTTTAACCCTGCCCCAGACATTTGGACAAATTGTGATTCGTTGCGCAATGCTTCTAAATCTTTTGCGCCAACGTATCCCATTCCGGCACGTAAACCACCGAGCATTTGGAAAATAATATCTTGTACGCTTCCTTTGTAAGGGACACGTCCTTCGATACCTTCTGGAACCATTTTGTTTGCTTCTGTAATGGCACCTTGGAAATAGCGATCACTTGACCCTTTTTGCATAGAACCTAAACTGCCCATTCCGCGGTAGGTTTTGAAACGTCTGCCTTGGAAAATTTCAAATTGACCTGGAGACTCATCTGTTCCAGCAAGCATGCTCCCCAACATTACCGCATGTCCGCCCGCAGCAAGAGCTTTCACGATATCTCCTGAATATTTAATTCCACCATCTGCGATAATCGGTTTTCCTAGCTCACGTGCAACAGATGCTGCATCATAGATAGATGTGATTTGTGGAACCCCAACCCCTGCAACGACACGAGTGGTACAAATAGATCCGGGACCAATTCCAACTTTTACAACGTCTGCTCCCGCTTCAAATAAGGCACGTGTTCCTTCACCTGTGGCGACGTTTCCAGCAATTAATGTCACATCAGGGAATTCCGCACGGATTTCTTTCATCTTACGGATGACCCCTTCGCTGTGTCCATGTGCAGTGTCCACCACGATTACATCGACGCCTGCGTCAATCAGAGCTTGTGCGCGTTCAAATGTGTCTTGCGTGATTCCTACAGCAGCACCCGCTAGGAGACGGCCATGTTTGTCTTTTGCCGCTTGTGGAAATTGAAGTATTTTTTCGATATCTTTAATCGTAATCAATCCACTTAAACGACCTTCTTCATCGACAAGTGGCAACTTTTCAATCTTGTGTTCTTTCAACAATTCTTCTGCCTGTTCTAAAGAAGTGCCTTTAGGTGCAGTAACCAAGTTTTCTTTTGTCATAACTTCATGAATCGGACGATCCATTTTGGTAATGAAACGCATATCTCGGTTTGTTAAAATCCCAACAAGTTTTCGGTCTTCTAATGTATTAACAATGGGCACACCACTAATGCGGTATTTAGACATCAAATGTTCGGCTTGCATCACAGAGTCATCAGGAGTTAAGAAGAATGGATCAATAATAACGCCACTTTCAGAGCGTTTTACTTTTCTTACTTCATCTGCTTGTTCTGCGATGGACATGTTTTTATGAACCACTCCAAGTCCACCTTGACGAGCCATTGAAATTGCCATTTTTGAATCTGTGACAGTATCCATACTTGCACTAATAACGGGAATATTGAGTTGGACAGACTCTGATAGTTTAACCTTTAAATCAACATCATTAGGTAACACATGACTTTCGGCAGGTATTAACAAAACATCATCGAACGTTAACCCTTTTTTTGCAAACTTTGTTTCCCAATTTCCCATTTTACAGATACCCCTTTTTCTATAGTTTAAAAAATATTTATCTACAAAAATACCAACAATTCCTGATACAGTCAAGTTGAGAACGTCTTTTCTCATGGTTTGTTCATTCTATCACAAATGGTTGTCATGTTTTGTTCAAACTTTTATCAATAGTGGTATCAGCAAACTAAACCAAGTTTTCTGGTTGGCCATCTAAAAATGCAAGTGTATTCGAAAACGCAATGTGTGCACGCTTAATCATTGCTTCGTTCGTCAAATAAGCCACATGAGGCGTTAACAACGCATTCTTTGCCCCAATGAGCGGGTTCGTTGATTCAAGGGGTGGTTCCGTATCAAAGACATCAATCCCTGCACCTGCTAATTTATGTTGATTTAGTGCGTCAGCTAGCGCGTGGCTGTCCACAATTGGCCCTCTTGCACAATTGATCAAAACAGCGGAAGGCTTCATTTGAGCAAGGTGTGTCCTGGATAAAAAGCCTGTCGTGTTTTCATTGAGAGGCAAGTGTACGGACACGATATCACTAGAGGCCAACAACTGGTCCAACGAGACATACGCAATGCCTTGTCTTATGGCCTCTTCTTTTTCTGTTCGGCTATATGCCACCACAGTCGCTCCGAAAGCTTGAAACAACCGAGCAGTCTGCATCCCTATATTTCCCGTACCAAGAATCCCAATGGTTTTTCCATTTAGTTCTTGCCCTTGGAGTACTCCTGGAAAAGGGGTGCGTCGAATAGCATCATCTCCTTGTACGATGTGACGGTAGACACCCAATGTCAAGCCTATGACCAATTCGGACACAGCATGAGTGGAATAACCTGATGCATTGGAGACAAGAATGTTTTTCTCTTTAGCAGCCTTTACGCCAACGTGGTCGACTCCTGTAAAGGCAACATTAATTAGCTTCAATTCTGGTACTTTTTGAATAACTTCTGCTGGATATGGAGTGTTGGCGATCATCACAACGTCTGCATCACTACTTCGGTCGAGCAACTCGTCTACAGAGGTGGTTTTCTCAGGATATGAGACAAATTCATGTCCACGGTCCAAAATGGGTTTGGCCAACGTTTGAATCAAGTCATTTGACACATTTAATGGTTCCAACAATTTAATGCGCATCCTACATTCTCTCCTTTAGTCTTTTTTTTGGTTAAAAGAAAAACCACCTTGGTTTCTTTTAAAAAAGAGTCCCTGGATGGTTCTTATGTGCCCTATTTACATCAATGTTCCTTGAATGTTTAACCATTTTTTCAATCCTATTTTGGCCCCTAGTGAAACGAGTCCAATCGCTAAAATCACAGGTGCGCTAATCAAGACGTTGATTGATGATGGCAAGAGTACAATCGCTCCCATCATCACAATCACCCATACGAGCATGGCGAGTGTCGATACGACAAGGTATTTGACAAATCCTTTCTCCACTCCTTTTTTCGGTGCAAATTTCGTCATCACCAATCCGACAAATCCACCTAAAACAAAGTTTAATATTAAGGAGACAATACCTAAAGAACCTCCTTGTGGTCCAGATGTATCAAACATCCCCGTCAGCCCTTGGACAAGTGAAAAAAGTCCTCCAAGCATCAATGCACTGTCCAAAAAGAGTTTCCAGTTTTCAGAAGGCTCATTGGCTTGTTCTTCTAGAAGAGCACTTTGTTCATAGGATAACGTGGCTATTTTTTCTGCGACAGTTCCGTATAATTGTCTAGCCGTAATCCCTTTTCTTTGGTTTTCGATTACTTCAGGAAGCAATTGGTGAAACAACACTGTGCGTTCAGCTACTGTTGTCGTCTTTTCCAGAGCGCGGTTTAACTTTATCATGTAGTCTTTGTTTTTATTTGTTAATGCGTCAAACAAGTCTGCATTGTCGTCTTGTTTTTGTTGAATCAGATCTACTTGTTCGGTTTGTATGTCTTCATGTTGTACGTCATCAGTTTCCACTACACTCGCTCCTTTTTATACGTTGAATCTAAAGAGCAACACGTCGCCATCTTGTACGACATACTCTTTTCCTTCGGCTCTGAATTGACCTGCTTCACGAGCAGCTTGTGTGCTTCCGTATTTGTCAAAATCAGCATAAGACACAGTTTCGGCACGAATAAACCCACGTTCAAAGTCACTATGGATAACACCCGCAGCTTGGGGAGCTTTCATGCCTTTTTTAAAGGTCCAAGCACGCACTTCTTGAACCCCAGCAGTGAAGAACGTGCCAAGCCCTAACAAGGAGTAGGCAGAACGAATCAATTTGTTTAATCCTGGTTCTGTAATTCCCAAATCTTCTAGGAACATTTCTTTTTCTTCTTCGTCTAATTGAGCCAATTCTTCTTCAATCGCCGCACTAATAATCACGACTTCTGCCCGTTCGCTCTCAGCAATTTTTCGAACAGCTTTTACATATTGGTTTTCTTCTTCTGCGTTAATGTCTTCTTCAGATACGTTAGCCACATACAAAACGGGCTTACTTGTGAGCAAGAACAAACTTTTGATTACTTCTTGTTCATCTTCTGTAAATTCAAGTGTACGCACGGGCTTTCCTTCTTCTAGAACGGGTATGATACGTTCCAACACAGAAAGTTCTAGAATGGCTTCTTTATCTTTTGTTCGTGCTAATTTCGCCGCTTTAGTTACACGCTTTTCAACCGACTCCAAATCAGCTAGGGCCAATTCTACGTTAATGGTTTCAATATCTGCTTCGGGATCCACAGAGCCACTGACATGGGTAATGTTATCATCTTCAAAACAACGCACCACGTGACAAATTGCGTCCACTTGTCGAATGTTTGCTAAAAACTTGTTTCCAAGTCCCTCCCCTTTGCTGGCACCTTTGACAATTCCAGCAATATCTGTGAATTCAAATGTATTTGGAACGGTTCGCTTTGGCTGAACCAATTCTTCCAATCGTTCTAAGCGTGGGTCCGGAACTTCAACGACTCCAACGTTTGGATCAATCGTTGCAAACGGATAGTTTGCTGCTTCCACTTGCGATTTTGTAATTGCATTAAACAGAGTTGATTTTCCCACGTTGGGCAACCCTACAATACCTGCTGTTAAGGCCATACTTTCTCTCACTCTTTCTTTTTGTCTTTTAAACCGTGTAAAAACAGGCAAAAATGAATTCCTGTTCTTGCCCGTACGGTTTTGATGTCTTTATTCAGATGGAAGGATTTTTTTCATTTTCCGCTCAAATTCTCTTCGAGGCATCAGCACCATTTGCCCACATTTTTCACACTTTATGCGGATATCGGCACCCATTCGGATGATTTCCCAACGATTGGATCCACATGGATGAGGTTTTTTCATTTCTACATGAGTATGGAGGTCATAATGTTTGTCCATTGGGTCCTCTCCTTACGATATTAGTCTTTTGTTTTTGGATGAGCCTTCTTCATTTTTTAACAGTTAATCAAATCGGATGTTTAAAATGTCCAGAATACGGGTCAAGTCTTCTTCAGACACATAATTGATTTCTATCTTTCCTTTGTTTTCACGTGCACGAATGGTCACGTTGGTGCCAAATTTATCCATCAACCGTTCTTCGCTTTCACGGATATAAAGAGGCTTTTCTTTTTTTGTCTTTTTTCGTTCTGGTGTGTGCTCATTTAATTGAGCCACAAGAGTTTCCAATTGCCGAACTGTCAAACTTTCCTTGCTGGCTTTACGAGCAAGAGCGCCTAACTTTTCTTTGTTTTTCAATCCCAACAATGTACGGGCTTGTCCCATAGATAGCTCATTGTTTTGGAGCAAGACTTTGACATCTTCTGGGAGCCCCAATAGTCTCAAATAATTGGCAATATAAGGTCTGCTCTTGCCTAGACGTTTTGCTACTTCTTCTTGCGTCAAATTAAGTCGTGTCATCAACATGTTGTAGGCTTCTGCTTCTTCTAAAGAACTTAGATCTTCACGTTGAAGGTTTTCTAAAATCGCCACTTCCATCATTTTCTCTTCATTCATCTCACGTACAAGTGCTGGAACGGTATCTTGACCCGCTAATTTTGAGGCACGAAAGCGACGCTCTCCAGCTATAATTTCATATCCTTTTACAACCGACTTGCGCAAAATAATCGGTTGTAAGACTCCATTTTCTTTAATGGATTCAGATAATTCTTGCAACGCGACTGGATCGAAATGACGCCGAGGTTGATACGGGTTTGGTCGAATCTCTCCTAGAGGAATCAACTGAACACGCTCATCTTTTGTCGCAGTGTGTTCCAGTTCAGGAATATCTCCAAAGAACGCATCAATTCCTCTGCCAAGACCCTTGCTTTTCTTATTGCCCATTTTGAATCACTTCCTTTGCCAGCTCTTGGTACGCTTCTGCTCCGCGTGAGCGAATATCGTAATCAA
>CAYZZA010000062.1:0-6658 GCA_964482685.1 uncultured Carnobacteriaceae bacterium | reverse complement strand
AAAGTATTTTATTCAAAAAAAATTTAAATTGGGCAGAAGATATAGATCTTTTTAGTCGGATTTTAGCAGAGACAAATAAAGTTACATATGCTGAAGACTATTTGACTTATTACAATAATGATGCAGTAGGAACAAGATTGTCTGATTTTTCCATGCAAAAACTAGACTTGGATTATACTGTTTTTATGGATTTATGTAATGAAATATCAAATGATAATATGTCGCTAAAAAAAGCGTTTGTTGATTATAGGATTCCGGGTTTGCTGACATATAAATTATTGCTTGCTATAGAAGAAAATGTAGATAAAAATGAAATAAAAGAATATTATGAGAAGTACAAAGATTACGTAACTGGTTTTTCTTTTAATAACGGATTAAGAAGTATAAAGTTAAATGTGAGTAAAATTGAATTAGGAATAAAAATAAGGACATTATGAAGTTTATTCCAGTTAATAATAAGGATCGTAACTTTCCACAAGTATGTTTTGTATTAATTATTAAAAGGTAGCAATGTACACTTAGGAGAACATTTGAAATTAGTTTGTCAGAAAATTCCACTAAAAAAAAGTTAGTCATATGTGATGAAACTTGCATTTGTTGTCTTACCTAGAAAATATTGTATACTTGTAAAGGGAGTAAGGACACTTTACTTTAGGAAGAGTTGAAAAATTTAAAAGGAGACACACAGATGAATATTACAGTAGTAGGATTAGGGTACGTTGGATTATCTAACGCAGTCTTGCTTTCTCAAAACCATAACGTTATAGGTTTAGAAGTTGTACAGGAAAAAGTAGACTTAATTAACAACAAAATTTCACCTATCCAAGACAATGAAATTGAAGACTATTTGGCAACAAAAACACTTCAATTAAAAGCAACTACTAGCAAAGAAGAAGCATATGGAAATAACCCAGAATTCGTCGTCATTGCCGCACCAACGAATTACGATGACAAACAGAATTTTTTTGATACTTCTTTAGTTGAGCACGTAATTCGTGACGTATTGGAGTATGCACCAAATGCAACGATGATTTTAAAATCAACTGTGCCAGTAGGTTATACAGAAGATATCAAAAAGAAATATAAAACTGAAAACATTCTTTTTTCACCAGAATTTTTGCGCGAGAGTAAGGCACTTTACGACAATCTTCACCCAAGTCGGATTATCGTGGGAGCGAAAACAGAAAAAGCTGCTGAATTCGCCAACTTGTTGGCAGAAGGAGCAGTTGATGAAAACCCACCTATTTTGTTAATGGATTCTACGGAAGCAGAAGCTGTTAAGCTGTTTTCAAATACGTACTTAGCCTTACGTGTTTCATATTTTAACGAATTAGATACGTATGCCGAAGTAAGAGGGTTGGATACAAAACAAATTATTGACGGTGTTGGATTAGATCCGCGTATTGGTGATCATTACAACAACCCATCATTTGGATACGGAGGATACTGTCTCCCTAAAGATACGAAACAATTGCTGGCCAACTACCAAGATGTACCAAACAACATCATCAAAGCGATTGTAGAATCGAACCGTACCCGTAAAGACTTTATTGCGGAACAAGTATTGGCGAAAAAACCAAAGGTAGTGGGAATTTACCGATTGACAATGAAAACCGATTCAGACAACTTTCGTGCTTCATCTATTCAAGGGGTTATGAAGCGGTTGAAAGCAAATGGCATTGAGGTATTGGTCTACGAACCTGTTTTAGAAGAAGAAAGTTTTTATAATTCTGAAGTAGTCACAGATTTAGAAGACTTTAAGAAGCGTTCTGATGTCATTGTAGCCAACCGATTTGACAAGGAATTAAAAGATGTGCATGGAAAAGTATACACAAGAGATTTGTACAACGACAATTAATCCGAATACTTCGGTGTAAAGATAAAAACCGCTAAAATTTATGAAACGAAAAGTAAGTTATAAAAAATGGAATGAGTTGTTTCTTTCAGCATAAAGCTGGAAGAAACTTTTTTTATGTGTTTGTTTGCTATACTAGGTAGTTATAAGACACATGTACATATAAATAGGTAAAAGTAGGCTGGAAATTGTTGGACGGAAAAAAGACTAACTATAATATTAAAGAAAGAAAAGTGAGTATATGAAAACGACTGCGTTATTATTAATGATTTTGACTATTGTATCTAAGATCATAGGATTTGGGCGCGAACTCGCATTGTCTTATACATATGGAGCCTCGTCTGTCAGTGATGCGTATATCGTTGCTTTGTCCATTCCAACTGCCATTTTCGGAATGGTTGTAGCTGGAGTAGTAGCGGGGTACATACCGATGTACAGCAAGCTGAAAACACAAAAAGGAGATCTAGAGGCTAATAAATTTACAAGCAATGTCTTGTCTATTTTGTTGTTTTTTTCTTCCCTCGTGCTAGGCGCAGGACTTTTGTTTACAGAAAACATTGTCAAAATATTTGCAACTGGTTTTGGCCCTGCGGCTCTCCAACAGACGGTCGAATTTACTCGGATTAGCTTTTTCGGTATTTTGTTTACTGGAATGATTGCTGTTTTCTCAGGATATCTTCAAGTAAATGGTCAGTTTTTAATTCCAGAGCTACTGGGATTCCCTTTAAACTTCTTCATTATTTCGTTTATTTTCTTGAGTAAAGGGCGAAGCCCAAACTTGTTAATTCTAGGATTTGTATTGGGAGCGATGGCTCAATTCTTGTTTTTGATTCCGTCAGTTTTGAAAACAGGGTACAAACATACGCTTAGATTGGATTTCAAAAGTCAAAACATCAGAGAATTAACCTTGATGGCGATTCCAATTATTTTGGGTTCATCTGTTCATCAAATTAACGTTCTAATCGATCGCACGCTTGCTTCTCGATTAGAAACGGGGGGCATTTCAGCGTTAAACTATGCTGAACGATTGAATGGGTTTGTCCAAGGGATTTTCGTTGTGTCTATCGTGACTGTTTTGTACCCAATGATTTCTAAAATGGTAGCATCTGATAATTTGAATGGCGTGAAAAAAACAGTCTCAGAAGCACTGGTTTCAATTAGTCTTTTAGTGGTTCCAGTTACGGTTGGAATATTAATCTTTTCTACTCAAATTGTGACTGTATTATTTGGATATGGGGCGTTTGGCGAACAAGCTATAAGATTAACGTCCTCTGCATTGTTTTTCTACTCTATTGGAATGATTGCGGCTGGATTTCAAAATGTCCTTGTCAAAGTCTTTTATTCTATGGGGGATACGAAGTCCCCTGTGCTAATCTCTGCTTTAGGAGTCGCCTTAAACGTCACTTTGAACATTGTGCTTGCACAAGTGTTTGGGATTGGTGGTTTGGCTTTAGCTACCAGTTTAGCAGCCATCTTTGTGACTATTTTCTTGTTTATCAAACTCAGAAAAAAAATAGGTGCTTTTGGGATGCGCGAAACAGCGAAGACATTTACAAAAATTGTCGTAGCGTCTAGTTTGATGGGAGTGGTTGCACGAGGTTCATTCGTTTTTGTGAATAGATTTGCCGGGATGACTCTCTCGTTTTTTGCAGCAGTAGGGATTGGGGCTCTTGTTTACTTTGTTCTTATTTTCAGCCTAAATATAAACGAAGTCACAGATTTAATTGAAGCTTTTAAAAATAAAAGAAAGAATAAATAATACAAAACACATGCTTGGCATAAAAAAAAGAAAAGAAGGTTAGAATATGGAAGAGAAAAAAGAATACTTAACTATGAAAGAGAAAAGCCACATGTCCATCATTCAAGAAAAAATGAATGAAGTGTTTCAAGAACAAGTGGATTTAATCGAAGAACCGAAAAGATTAGGGGGCATGAACAACACAAACTTTTTAGTCCGAACAACAAAAGGAGATTTTGTGTTTCGCTTGCCTGGAAAGGGATCCAATGAAAGTGTCAATCGTGAAAGTGAATGGGCAAACTCCAAAACCGCCTATGAGATTGGGTTGAATTGTCAAACAGTGTATTTCGATGCGGAATCCGGGATCAAGATTACAGAGTACATAGACGATTCTGAAACATTGACCATCGAAACAGCTAAAGACAGCCACAATATGTCCTTAATGGCTCATGCCTTACGGCAGTTGCATCATTCTGGAACCCAATTTTTGAATACGTTTGATCCGTTGGAAGAAATGACCTCTTATATTCAGACAATTGAAAACAATGACAAGGACCTATTGGCTCAATTTCCAGGATTTAGTCAAATGCATGCGTTTCTTTTACGTGAACATGCCAACCATGAGATACACGCTGTACCGTCCCACTTGGACGCATGGCCAGAAAACTTTATCAAAGATTCACAAAAGATTTATTTAGTGGATTGGGAGTATAGCGCAAACTACGATCCAACATGGGACGTTGTTTCCATATCATTAGAGTGTGATTATGATGCTCAGCAAGAAGAGGCGTTCAATACATTGTATTTTGGCAGAAAGCTAGACGCAATGGAGAAAGAAAAGATGGACTACATGCGAATACTTATGGACGTCTACTGGAGCCTATGGGCTTTGTCAAAAGTAAGTTGTGGGGAAACAGATCTATTGGCGTATGCGGTGGATAGATACACTCGTGCAAAAAAGAATGCAGCCACCAAATTAAAATTAGAGGAACGTGAATAAAATGAATGCAATCATATTGGCGGCAGGAATGGGCACAAGGTTAAGACCTTATACAGATCAACTGCCCAAACCTTTGGTTCAAGTCAACGGGGAACCGATAATCGAGCGCCAAATTAAATTTTTAAGAGAGAAAAACATAACGGATATTACAATTGTCACTGGGTACCTAAGCCAGAAGTTAGACTATCTCAAAGAAAAGTATGGTGTTGCTTTAATCTACAATGAAAAGTATGATACATTCAACAATGCCTATTCGATGTACTTGGTAAAAGATTTAATCGCAAACACGTATGTCCTCGAAGGGGATGTGTTTCTAATTAGAAATGTATTCAAAGAGAAACTGGACACCTCATGTTATTTTGGAGGAATCAAATATGGATTTAGTGGCGAATGGATGTTACAAACAAATCCTGAAGGCTACGTAGAAGACATCTCTGTTGGCAATGGCGATGGGTACATTATGTCTGGAGTTTCTTATTGGAACAAACAAGATGGACAAACCATTCAAACACTTTTGTCACAGATGAATGAACGCGCAGATTTCCGTACTATTTTTTGGGACGACATGATCAAAGAAAATCTGAATCAATTTGCGATAAAATTAGAACAAATAAAAACAGACGATTGGTTTGAAATTGATTCTGTTGAAGATTTGGAAAAAGTGAGTGTTTATACCGCATAACAAAGGATATATTGATACTCTGAATGTATGAGAAGAGGAATTTATTCTGATGCGGAATGTAGCCAAAAGATAGACCGTTTTGGTGGAACACTGTGAAAAATTCATGGAAGTTATCTACTTTGTTTTTTTAAGACGTAAAAATAGAGTAGATAGATTATGTGGAAAAAGAGATAAAAAATAACATCTAGTGAGAAGAAAGGCGAGCATATGCCACAACTAAGAAGAAAAGACAGAAAATTAAACGAACAAAAAAGCAAAAGACAGCGTTTGATTAAAAGAATGGTCGCATTTATTCTGCTTTTGATTGCAGGGGCAGGTGGGCTATTCTTTTGGAGAATTTACAGTGATATTGCCACCACAACGGATAAAATTTACACAGAAGTCGAGAAAGTAGAAAAAAGACCCGAACCTATCGTGGTCGATAAAGACCAAAAACCTTTTTCGCTGTTGATTTTGGGGGTGGATACGGGAGATGCTGGGCGTGTAGATCAGGGGCGTTCAGATACCATGATGCTCATGACTGTCAATCCAGCCAAAGAACAATCGACGATTGTCAGTATCCCGCGGGATACATATACAGAGATCGTAGGCCATGGTACGACGGATAAAATCAATCATGCCTATGCCTTTGGTGGTCCTAGTATGGCGATCAACTCAGTTCAAAATCTTTTAGACGTGCCCATTGATTACTATGTCAGTGTCGATATGAAAGGGATGAAAGATTTAATTGATGCTGTTGGCGGTGTATCTGTGAGACCAGGCTTGTCTTTCAAACAAGATCAGTATTCTTTTACAAAGGGAGTAACTGTCACATTAAATGGAGATGAAGCGTTGGCTTATAGTCGTATGAGAAAAGAAGATCCAGCAGGTGACTATGGCCGTCAAGCACGTCAACGTGAAATTATAGAAGCGTCTATCAAAAAAGTGGCTTCTTTTTCTTCCATTGTCAACTATCGAAAAGTATTGTCATCGCTAGAAAACAACCTGAAAACAAATCTTGCTTTTGATGATATGGTCGATGTGTTTCAACATTACCGTGCCGCAGCGTCTACTGTCGAACAAGAACAGTTAACTGGGGAAGGGACCATGATCAATGGTGTCTATTACGATATTATAGGGGACGAAGAACTTATGCGCGTATCTACGTTGCTAAGAGAGAGTTTGAAAAAAGACTCTTTGGCAAAAACAGACGTAGAGGAAGAATAACCATCCTTTTTAACACTAGAGAGAAACTAACAGGCCTCTTTTCTTTTATGGTTCATCCTATAAGCAAATAAGAAGACAAACCAAACTAGATGTAGCTCTTAATCTCTATTCAGATATGTGCAAATCCTGAATAATTCACACTTTTTCTAATAATGGTAACTAACGTTGTCCTAACAA
>CAYZZA010000061.1:0-6770 GCA_964482685.1 uncultured Carnobacteriaceae bacterium | reverse complement strand
CTTTTTTTGATGTAGGGGAGAAAATAAAATTGTGCTAGGATGGAGCCTCCTATACAATAGTCAAGATGGTTAAAAAAGAAATATCGGTTGGAGGAATAAAAATGACGGTTGAGTTTTGGAAGGCAGCAGAACTGTTTTATGAGACAGTTTTGCCTGTAGTAGGAATAATAAGTGGTGTTCTCTTGTTGATTCTTTTGTATGCACAAATCTATGCAAAAGGAATGATTAAAAAAATAGTGATGCTAGGGTCTGTGATTTCATTGATTACAATTGGGGCATACGTTGCGTGGGGATACCAGCACTACGAACCGTATTTATCGAAGGCAAAGCTTGTCACACCTTTGATTCGGGACCGAAAAAAAGGAATATTTGGGTATAAATATTATTCGTGGGATGAACTACGGACATATAAACGCCTGAATGACACAGAACATCTTCGTGAATTAACACTTTATGCAGAAGAAGAGGTGCGCGATAAAGTGGTATACCTTGGAAAAGGTCCTTATTTTCATTATGCAAAAGATCAACATGGAAAAACTTTTAAATTAGAAAAAGGAGTTGTATTTGCTTCAGATGTCACACAGGCGACGATGGTCGGCGTTTTGTTTGAATTGACTCATCCAGAGTATGAAGAAATTGGTTTCTTTAATCCTGAACGGGTCATGTATGAACACCTTCTTATCCCAGAGACCGAAAAAGGAAAAACATTTGAACCAGACTATGACCCGGATGTTCCAATGGCAAAGGATCATTTTCAACAATGGAGTTTTTAACAAGCTTGGCAGCTGTGTAATGTTGATTCCTGCCTTTAGAAACCTCATCGAAAAAGATACGTAAGAGGTTATACACAAAAAGACTAGATTTATTTCTTGTTCTGCGGTATAATTAAATTTGCCGAAAGGCCATACGACAATGGCAAACTTACGAACCGTGTCAGGTCCGGAAGGAAGCAGCACTAAGTACTGTTTTGCTATGTGTCGTATGTACATAGCACGTATAAAAGGCATGTCCTTTAAAAAAGTTTTTGATCTCCACGATCAAAAGCTTTTTTTTTAGATTTTTCATAGATAAGAGAGCAACCAGAGTTTAAAAGAAGGGTAAAATCCAGTATACTAAAAGAGTAGAAATTGGACTGGAAAGGAAAGGAGGGGGAATGCATGAGTTACCAAGCACTATATAGAGTTTGGCGTCCTCAAGTTTTTGATGACATAGCCGGACAATCTATGATTACAACCACGTTAAAAAATGCATTGGTACACCAAAAGACCAGTCATGCCTACCTCTTTACTGGACCAAGAGGAACGGGGAAAACAAGTGCAGCAAAGATATTTGCAAAAGCCATTAACTGCCCCCATTCAACAGATGGAGAGCCTTGTAACCAGTGCCATACTTGTCAAGCAATCACAAACAATGAATTGAATGACGTGATTGAAATTGACGCTGCAAGTAACAACGGTGTAGAAGAAATAAGGGATATACGAGAAAAAGCCCGATACGCACCAACAAGTGCAGAGTATAAAGTTTATATTATAGACGAAGTGCACATGTTGTCTACAGGTGCGTTCAATGCATTATTGAAAACGTTGGAAGAGCCTCCAGGAAAAGTCGTGTTTATTTTAGCGACAACCGAACCACATAAAATTCCATTGACGATTATTTCACGAACACAACGATTTGATTTTAGGCAAATCTCCCAACAAGATATCGTGGAACGAATGCGGTATATTTTAGGGCGTGAACAGGTTGCGTATGAAGAAGAAGCTCTAAACTTGATTGCACGTGCAGCCGAAGGTGGCATGCGAGATGCCTTGAGCATCTTAGATCAAGCCATTTCTTTTTCTGATGGCAGTGTCACATCTGAAAACGCGATTCGTGTCACAGGCAGCATGACTCAGCCTTTGTTGATGGGGTATTTTTACTCCATACAAAAAGGAGAGACAGAAAAGGGGCTGGAATTGGTTCACACCATTTTAGCGCAGGGAAAAGATCCTGCTCGTTTTGTAGAAGACATTATTTTGTTTGGAAGAGACTTGCTCGTTTTTAAACAAGCATTTGACCAACCTGACTTATTGAAGATAGCCGAACCTACGGATGAGTTTAAAGCACTAAGCGAAGCCTTAAAGCCAACAGTGTTGTATGACGTGATTAAAATATGCAACGACACACAAAACGAACTGAGATTGTCCAATCATGCAGAAGTGTATTTAGAGGTGGCAACCGTCCGTTTAACGCAACTCAACAAACATGTAGAAAAAGAAGAGCGATTGTCTCGTGCAAACATGGCACCCGCTCCCCTATCTACAAAAGACACAACTCGTTTACAAGACGAGATGGCTATGCTACGTGCGCAATTAGAAGAATTGCGCACACAGTCACCAACACCATCACCCCCACAGAAAAGAGCGCCTCGAACAGTAGCTTCGGGAGGCTCGTTTAAACCAAACGTAGCTGCTGTGCACAAGGTGCTTGGTTCCGCAACTAAGGAGCACCTAGCCCAATTAAGGGATATATGGCCGGATTTGATGTTGATGCTGTCTGTGACTCAGCGGGCAATCATGAAAGCATCCACTCCGGTTGCTGCAAGCAAAGAAGGGCTCATTGTTTCATTTGATTATGATATTTTGTGTCAAAAAGCAACCAATGACGAAACTTTGATTCAAAAAGTAGGCGAACATATTGAACGCTTGATTGGCGATAGACCGTCGTTAATTTGTATCCCTGAAAATCGTTGGCAAGATATGCGAACGCATTATATTGAACAAGTTCGAAGTGGCCAAGTGGAGGCACCAGCAGAAACATCGGCAGAAGAAGACCAAGTTGATTCTGTACAAGCACAGAAAACAGAGCATGTGGTCTCTAAAGCTGTAGAATTATTCGGCGAACAAGTTGTCGAAGTTGAGTAAGTAGTTATTAAATTGAGAGGAAGTGCGTATATGCGCGGAGGAATGGGAAACATGCAAGGTATGATGAAGAAAATGCAGAAAATGCAAAAAGAAATGACAGAGACGCAAGAAGAGCTGAACCAAACAGAATTTACAGGAACAGCAAGCAATGATTTAGTGACAGTAACTTTTACTGGGAATAAAAAACTGGTAGCTGTCTCTATTAAACCAGATGTTGTGGATCCTGAAGACACAGAGATGTTGGAAGATTTAGTTCTTCTAGCGGTAAACGATGCTTTAGAAAAAATAGACAAAGAAACAGAACAAAAAATGAGCAAATACACTAAAGGATTGCCAGGTCTGTAAAGGGACTTCAACGAAGTGATTTAGAAAGGATACGATTATGCATTATCCTCAGCCTATCTCTCGATTAATGGAGAGTTATATGAAGCTTCCTGGTATCGGTGAAAAAACAGCTGCCCGGTTGGCTTTCTATACGGTAAATATGCAAGAAGAAGACGTCACGTCTTTTGCAAAGTCTTTGATTAGTGTCAAACGAGACTTGCGGTACTGTTCGATTTGCGGAAATTTAACGGAACAAGACCCTTGTGTGATTTGCGCCGATAAACATCGAGATCAGAGCATGATTCTTGTTGTAGAGCACTCGAAAGATGTCATATCATTAGAAAAAATGCAAGAATACAAAGGATTGTATCATGTGTTACATGGAGTTCTCTCTCCGATAGAGGGAACAGGACCAGAAGATATAACGATTCCTCAGTTGATTCAACGTCTTCAAAATGAAACCGTCCAAGAAGTGATCCTAGCAACCAATGCAACGGCTGAAGGAGAAGCAACTGCGATGTATTTATCCAGATTAATAAAACCAGCGGGTATAACAGTGAGTCGATTGGCTCACGGTTTATCTGTTGGAAGTGATATTGAATACGCGGATGAGATTACTCTGTCCAAAGCAGTAGAAGGTAGACGGGAAATTTAAGGAGAGCGCCATGTTTTTTCGAAAAAAACACACACTAAGAGAAAGATATGATGAGCACTTGTATAAAACGATGGAAAAATTAAAAAAAGAGTGGCTCCATCAAACACACATATATACATTGAGCGCAGAAGATACCGACGCATTGGATATTTTAAGGAAATTATCAGAAGCAAAATATTTTTATTTATTTACGGAAGCTAAAGAACGACACTTAACAGGGTCCTATACAAAAGAGAACGCGCGTAGCAAGCGAACAAGATAGCTTCGCGCAATGGATAGATTAAGGCATGACAAATGCAGAAAACATGTATGATGAGGTGGAAGAGTGTTTATCACTTTTGAAGGCCCAGACGGTGCGGGGAAAACAAGTATTATTAAAAGTATTATGAAAAAAATGCAACAAGCTAACATCACAGAGGTTCTGTTTACGCGCGAGCCTGGTGGAAGCCCGATTGCGGAAAAAATTCGCGAAACTATTTTGAATCCAGACCATATTGCGATGGATATTCGAACAGAAGCCTTGCTTTATGCAGCGAGCAGACGGCAACATCTAACAGAAACCATTCTACCCGCACTCGAAGCGGGCAAAATTGTGATTTGTGACCGTTTTGTAGACAGTTCACTTGTCTATCAGGGGTTTGCACGTGGGATTGGAATGGATGAAGTTGCACAAATCAATCAGTTTGCAACAGAAAATCTTGTTCCTAATGCGACTTTATATTTAGATCTTCCAGCAGAAGTCGGAATAGAACGAATTGAAAACAACAAAAAAAACCGTCAATTTGATCGTCTAGATCAAGAAAAAATAGAATTTCATAAAAAGGTGCGCCAAGGATATTTGATTCTTTTAGAAAAAAATCGCGATCGGATGATTAAAATTGATGCTTCCCGCTCTGAAGAAGAAGTTTTAGAAGAGTGTTGGAGAGTCCTTCAACAACTGATTCGCATCAAATAGCAAGGAGGAATGAACAATGGAAAACAACATGAAGTTAGTGATTGGCATTGTCCAAAATCAAGATAGCAGACGTTTATCAGATGAATTTGTAGAAAATCGCATTCCAGCAACGAAGTTATCATCAACAGGTGGGTTTTTACGTGCTGGGAACACCACTTTTTTGATTGGAATTGAAGAAAAAAAGGTAGAAAAAGTATTAAAGATTATTCGTGACAATTGTTCTACACGGACTCAAACAATGGTGTCTCCTCCCGCATATGATTTTTCGCTGGAGCCTGAACTAGCTTTTCCAATAGATGTTGAAGTTGGTGGAGCCACAATTTTTGTTTTGCCAATTGATCAGTTCCTTCACTTCTAAGGAGTCCAAAGACATGAGTAGAACGAATCAGTACGGAGGAACACATCCAAAAGAATTGATGGAAACATTCCTCAAAAAAAAACGTGTGAGCCATGCATATTTGTTTGAAGGTCCCGAAGGTACAGGGAAAAAAGAATTGGCCCTGTGGACAGCACGTGCACTCTTGTGTGAAAATCCGACGGTAGACAACTTGCCTTGTGGCGAGTGTGTCAATTGCAGACGGATTGCAGAACACGTCCACCCAGATGTCATCCATATACAAGCAGATGGACAGTCAATCAAAGTGGATCAAATTCGACTACTTAAATCAGAATTCAGTAGAAGTGGAATGGAAAGTAGCCAAAAGATTTTTTTGATTGAAGATGCTGAAAAAATGACGACTGGTGCAGCCAACAGTTTGCTAAAGTTTTTGGAAGATCCAGATGGACAGGTGACAGCTTTTTTGCTCACTCCTTCTAAAAATAGACTATTGCCGACTATTTTGTCACGGTGCCAAGTGGTTCATTTTCATGCAGGCCCAACAGAACACAGAGTGGCCGAATTAGTAAACCAACGTGTACCTGAAAACCGGGCCTCTTTATTTGTTCATTTGACGAACGACAATCAAACAGCCTTGGAGTGGAACGACGATGAATGGTACCAATCTATTCTTCCGCTAGTTTGGAGATGGTTTACACTCATTCAAAAAAAAGATGCACAAGCCTTTGTGTTTGTCCAAACACACCTCTTAGTTTATTTAAAAGAAAAGCCACTTCAATATCAATTTTTTGATATTGTTGTGCTGTTGTATCGCGAACTTCTTTTCACGCATTATGGCGTGCCAAACGTGTTGATGTTCCCAGATTACAAAAAAGAAATAGAGCAACTTGCGCACACTCTGACAGGTGCAACCATTGCTCAATCTTTGTCTTTGCTTCTAAATCAAAAGAAAAAAATAGACAACAATGTACCCGTACAAGGGTTATTGGAACAGTTTGTCTTACTTGTCCTATGAGAACATCTTTCAAAACATTGTCACGACTCATAGAGACGTGATATGATACGGATAGTAAGCATGAAACAGAAGATTAGAGCGGGTGAAAGATGAAATGGACAGAAAACGATTGTATGACAATTTTGCTCAATTTGAGAAAGATACAGAACGGAATCTTTCGCACATTCGTGAATTGAAACTAGAAGTAGAAAAAATTATGCAAGAAAACACCTCTTTGCAGATTGCAAATCAAAATCTTCGCAACCGTTTAGAAGAGCTCGAAGCAGAGCGATCCAAGCAGTTAGAACCGACAGAGACAGAGATGACAAAGTCTCGCCTAAATCTCGAAAAATTGTATGAAGATGGCTTTCATGTATGCAATTTGTTTTATGGTTCTAGGAGAGTGGAGGACGAGCCGTGTGCGTTTTGTTTAGATGTGATTTATGGGGATCGAAGATAAATAGAAAGTTGAAAAAACCAGTATAAGTTGTTGCATTTCCCAAATCTTTTTTCTTTTGGGTCTTGCTTCACTTATAGTGGTTTTTTTATAAGAGGTCTTAGCGGAGTCCCCCGTGAAACTATGGTAGGGTAGAAACATGTAG
>CAYZZA010000060.1:0-7314 GCA_964482685.1 uncultured Carnobacteriaceae bacterium | reverse complement strand
GTAGTGTCGTAACTTCAATAGTAACATGGAATTCACATGGCGTTTTTTAGTTAGCAGTGGCTAACTTCATTATAAAATGCACCATTATACTTATATTTAAAAGTGTATTAAAATAAATATACACAGATGAGACTTTTTCTAATCTAATAATGAAGGTATTCTCATACATAAAGAAATATTCAATCTTTATACCATTTCTATCTATATAAGTGACATCAACAGAAAGAAAAAATGAGAAAGAAGGAATATACATGAAAAAGAAAATTACGGTGATTGGCGCCGGAGCTGCTGGGTTAGCGTCCGCGATACGCCTACAACATGCAGGGTACGACGTGACTATTTATGAAAAAGAATCCACACCGGGTGGAAAGATGAACACGGTTGAACTAGACGGGTATCGATTTGACTTAGGACCAACTATTGTCATGATGCCTGAGCTATATAGAGAAGTATTCGAATTAACAGGACGTGATCCAGATGACTACATTCCAATGGAACGACTAGATCCAATGTATTCAGCTTTTTTTGACGAAGGAAAAGAAAAGCTGGACGTGTCTTCTGATTTAGTAAAGTTGATGGAGACTTTTGAAGCCATTGATCCAGATGATGCAGCAGGTTTCTTAGATTACATGCAAGACACCTATAAGCGTTTTTTAATCGCAAAAGATCATTTTATTCAAAAACCATTTCGAAATAAACGAGACTTTTACAACTACAATACACTCAAACAAGGACTAAAACTAAAAACGTTTGATTCCGCAGACAAATCAATCTCGAAATTTATTAAAGACAAGCGTATTCATCAAATGATTAGTTTTCAGACATTGTATATTGGTGTATCACCTAAAAATGGACCATCTCTTTATACGATTATTCCGTTGATTGAAATGTTATATGGGATTTGGTTTATAAAAGGCGGCATGTTTACCATGGCCAAAGCAATGGAACGACTGTTTGTAGAAATGGGTGGAACGATTCATTACAATCAATCCGTTGATGAAATATTGATTGAGGATGGTTACGCAAAAGGAATCCGAATCAACGATACTCATATTCATTCTGATTTTGTTCTCTGCAATGCTGATTTCCCTTATGCGATGAAAAATTTAGTGCTAGATAAACCGGCTAAAGGAAGATACACAGATAAAAAAATAGACAGCATGAAATACTCTTGCTCTTGTCTAGTGTTTTACATGGGAATGGACAAAAAATATGAAGAACTTGAGCACATTCATAATTTTGTCTTTTCACAAGATTTAGACACGAATTTAGAACAAATTTTCTCAGGCGATCGATTGGATGATCCATCTTTTTATCTTCATATAGGATCAAAATTAGATCCATCGATGGCACCAGAAGGCAAAGATGGGTTATATATTTTGATTCCAGTCTCTGAATTGTCAGTCTCTAAATATGAGTGGACAGAAGAGGTGATTGCCTATTATAAAGAAAAAGTCATGAGTAAATTGAAAAACCTCCCAGGATTTAAGAATGTTGAACAAGAAATTTCTGTTGAAACTGTAATCACACCTGAGGATTTTAAAACCAAATTCAATGCGTATAATGGTGCTACTTTCGGCCTACAACCAACACTTTCTCAAAGCAATCACTTGCGTCCGCAAAGCAAGGCAACACACTGTGAGAATTTGTACTTTACTGGGAGCAGCACGCACCCAGGAGCAGGTGTTCCAATCGTGTTGACCTCTGCTAAAATAGCAGTAGGGGAACTCATGTTAGATGATGGAACTGCGACGTAACAAATCATTGATGACGAAGGAGGGGGCGTATGCACGACAGCGATGCTCTTCAAACAACAAAGGAACAACAATTGGCACAAGATTATTTGTTTTGCCAAGAGGTGATTAAGCGACATTCAAAAAGTTTTTACTACGCTTTTTCCAAATTGCCTAAAAACCAAGCAGAAGCGGTCTATGCTGTTTACGCATTCTGTAGAGATGCAGATGATGCAGTGGATGAAGCAACTACTAAAGAAGAACAGCTGCATCGTTTAGATCGTTTGGAAGAAGAATTGCGTTTATTTGAACATGGACAGGAAAAAAGCACTCCAGTGTGGAGAGCGTTGCGCGATGTATTTACCCGCTATCCTATGGACATTGAACCTTTTTACAGTCAATTGCATGGCCAAAGACAAGACATCGAATTTGTACAACCAGAGACTCTAGAAGAATTAGAAACATATAGTTATTACGTTGCTGGATCTGTTGGGCTTATGTTGGTGCCTATCTTAGCATCTACTCCTTCAGAAGAAATCAAACAAAGTGGTGTGTCGCTAGGTATTGCCATGCAACTGACCAATATTTTACGAGACGTAGGAGAAGACCTGACAGAAATAAATCGCGTGTACCTTCCGCGTGATTTGATGGAAAAACATGGATATTCTCATAAGAGTCTAGTTAAGAAAGAGATCACGCCATCTTTTATCAATTTGTGGGAAGAAATTGCGCAGCGGTCTGAATATTTATATGATGCTTTTCAAAAGCAAATATTTATGTTTGAAGAAGACAGTCGTTTGCCAGTATTGACCTCAGCGAAAGTATATCGAGGAATTTTAGATGCTGTACGTAAGAAAAAATACGATTGTTTTAGTCGTGAGCAGACAGTCTCTTTTCTTGAAAAAGAACGTCTCTTGCGAGAAGTAAAAGCGTATTTAAGAAAATCTTAGTCTAAATATGGAGATACAATTGTAGAGGAGGAAGAATAAATGGTGACAGCGAAAAAAGAAGTCTTGGTCATTGGTGGTGGACTTGGCGGAATTTCAGCCGCTATTTCTTTGGCACAAGAAGGATTTGAAGTCTCTTTGTATGAAAAAAATAGTCATTTAGGCGGAAAGTTGAATCGTGCCAATCAAGATGGGTTTGGATTTGATTTAGGTCCTTCTATTCTCACAATGACTCATATTTTTGAAACGCTTTTTGAAAAGAGCGGAAAGAAAATGGAAGACTACGTATCTATTGAACGCCTTGATTTAGAATGGCGTTCTTTTTTTCCAGATGGTACGCAACTGGATTTGTATGGTGATCTTGAAAAAATGGAAAAAGAAAATCCAGCATTAACCGCAAAAGATATGGATGATTACCGTGAATTTCTGGCATATGCAGGAAAATTATACGACATCACGATAGATGGTTATTTCTCAAAAGGGTTAGATGATATAAAAGAAGTCTTTCAACATTACGGTATTCTAAACGCGATGACAGGATTTGATTATTTTTCATCTATGTATGATGGCATTGAAAAAAGAATCGACAATCCTCATTTTAAAGAAATGCTTGCATACTTTATTAAGTATGTTGGCTCTTCACCGCATGACGCACCTGCAGTCTTAAATATGATGATTTATATGCAACATATGCAAGGTGTTTGGTATGTCACTGGTGGTATGCACCATTTGGCGGAAGGGCTTGTTAAATTAGGGACAGAGCTAGGTGTACATTTTTTCACTGACCAAGAAATCGTAGAACTTTTAACGGATAATAAGGAGACAATCGTTGGGGCACAATTAAAAGATGGGCGTGTCTTGACAGCGGATTATTATGTTTCCAATATGGAAGTCATTCCGGCGTACGATCGCTTGTTGCATGAAGACAGAGCTAAACTCGATCAATTAGAGAAAAAATTTCAGCCAGCTAGCTCAGGGATGGTCATTCATTTAGGGGTCAACAAAGAATACCCTCAACTTGGGCATCATAATTTTTTCTTTTCAGAAAATCCAGATCATCATTACGATCAAGTATTCCACAAGCACGAATTGCCAGATGATCCAACGATTTATTTAGTGAATGTCAATAAAACAGATCCAACCCAAGCGCTTCCAGGACATGAGAACATCAAGATTTTGCCACATATTCCCTATATTCCCGATGAACCATTTACTGAGGAAGAATATGGCGCATTGCGAGAACGGGTTCTAGATAAATTAGAGCGAATGGGGTTAACGGATTTACGTAAATATACAGTAACGGAAAATACGTGGTTTCCAGAAGATATTGAAGAAGCCTACTATTCCAATCGGGGCGCTATTTACGGAACGTTGTCCGATCGAAAGAAAAACAAAGGATTTAAACACCCTAAAAAGAGTGAAGTGTATGACAATCTCTTTTTTGTTGGGGGAACGGTCAACCCAGGCGGAGGCATGCCGATGGTGACGTTAAGTGGCCAACAAACCGCTCAGAAAATTAAAGAACAAGAAGAAAAAAGATGAATATTCAAAAAGAAACTTGGCTCAAATGGCAGCATAGACAACGTCAAAAAGTAAAAGAAGAGTTGTCTAAACCAGATCCCTTGGAAGAAAGACGTCATTCACTGAAACGCATGAAACAAATGCTTCTACACCACGAAAGTGAATGGACAAACGCACTCATCTCTGATTTAGGGAAATCAGAGATGGAAGCATTTGCGTCAGAAATTGCGGTGTTGTTAAATGAAACAGACAATATGTTGCACAATATGGAGAAATGGCTTCAACCGTCACGTGCAACAACCTTTTCGCTAGGTATGCTCGAACGCACGTCAGAAAATCGCTTGCCTTACGGATCGGTTTTAGTGTTGGCGCCTTGGAATTATCCGTTGCAACTGTCCCTCATGCCCGTAATCGGTGCGCTAGCTGCAGGAAACAGTTGTGTGCTCAAGCCCTCTGAGTTTGCTCCTGCTACAAGTAAACTACTTAAAAAACTTGTTGGACGCTACTTTCCGATTGAACGAGTCGCTGTGATTGAAGGAGATGCTGCGGTAGCCCGAGCACTGACAAGCATGCGTTGGGACTTTCTCTTTTTTACAGGAAGTTCTGCTGTTGGACAAAAAGTGTATGAAGCTGCGGCCGCTCATATCACGCCCGTCTTGCTTGAATTAGGTGGAAAAAATATTTGTGTAGTGGATGAATCAGGGATGTCTCCAGAAACTATTCGCAATCTTATCTGGGGGAAATACTTTAATGCAGGACAAACGTGTGTGTCTTTTGACACGGTCTACGTTCCGGAAACAGCATTGGATTATTTCCTGAAAGAAGCAAAAAAACAACTGCGTCATTTTTATGGAGAAGCGCCTTTCTTAAGTTCGGATTTTAGCCGAATTGTCACCCAAGAACACGCTGCACGCATCCAAGCGTATATGAAAGAAGGAGATATCCAAGTGGGAGGGAGTGTCCACATAGAAGAACGCTATGTTGCCCCTACCATCTTGACAAATCCACAACCAGGAAGTGCAGTACTTCAAGAGGAAATTTTTGGGCCCGTTCTAGTAGTCGTTCCATATAAAGAATATGAAGACCTGTTGAAAGAAGTAGGCAATCAAAATCAATCACTTGTGTCGTATTTATTTAGTACAAATAAACAAAATGTTGACTATTTTAAAAGCTATATGCAAAGTGGCACCATCAGCATCAATCAAGTGGTTCGGTTTGCTGGAAATGACAGAATTCCCTTTGGAGGTGTTGGAACAAGTGGATTTGGCCGGTACCATGGGAAAGAAAGCATCTACTCTTTCAGTTACGTCCAACCACACTTAGAGTATCACCCAGTCCTTCCTACCTCGTTTATGTATCCACCATATTCGTCGATAGTCGTACAAGGATTGAAATGGTTTCGAAAACAACTGATGTAGGAAGGATGTGTGCATATGTGGCTACTCCTACTTGTTCTCGTAGGATTGCTCGGTCTTCTTGCGGGTGTAGGAATGTTTTACCAAGATTCGTCTTTGCCAAAAGGTTCTGTCGTAGGTGAAGTACGAAAGGTGTCCATTATTATTCCTGCACGAAATGAAGAAAAAAACCTCCCACGACTGTTGGACTCTCTTGCTCAACAAACTTATCCGATTCATGAAGTCATTGTTGCAGACGATGATTCAAGCGATCAAACAAGTGCCATTTCGCAAGCTAAAGGAGCGACCGTTCTGTCGTTAGGAGAACGCGAGTGGACTGGGAAATCCAATGCATGTTGGCAAGGAGCGAAGTTTGCGTCAGGAGATGTCTGTCTCTTTATAGATGCGGATACATGGTTTGAAACACCTGAGTCTCTTGGATACGTGGTACATGCGTATGAGAACCAAGGGGCCACAGGAGTAGTGTCGGTACAACCGTATCATGAAATAAAAAAGTTGAGTGAGAATTTTTCAGCATGGTTTAATATTTTGGTTGTTATAGGGATGAATCACGTCTCTGTATTTGGCAATCGCCTTGAACCAGCGGGGGTATACGGTCCTTTCGTTTTGGCCTCAAGAAAAGAGTACTTTCACGTTGGGGGCCATAAGCAAGCCAGACATACGTTGGTAGAAGGCTTTTCTTTAGGCGAAGCTTTTAAAAAAGCTAGACTCCCTGTTTCTTTATATACAGGAAAGGGACACATTAGTTTCCAAATGTACGGCAGCGGCTTTATAGAATTGGCGAACGGTTGGACAAAGCATATGGCCTCAGGATCCAAAGGAACACACCCTTTGATTTGGGTGCTTTTACTCATATGGATGTTTGGTGCGCTAGCTATTCCAAGTCTGTTTATTCTGTTTGTATGGATGCACTACGTCACTGGTAGTCTCCTTTCTTTGTTTATTTATAGTGTGTATGTGTGTCAAATCGCCCTTTTTGCGCGAAAGACAGGAAACTTTAATGAAATCTTTTTTCTCATCTATCCCATATTGCTTTTTTTCTTTTTAATCATTTTCATACGTTCTTTTTTTGCGACGTATGTAAAAAAAAGCGTTATGTGGAAAGGACGAAAACTGGATATTTGAAGGAGCTTGAAGCAGTGGAAAATGGCACAGTTTTGAAAATGATTGTCTCGAATAGTTTGGCATGGCTCTTTTTCCATCTGTCGATTTCGATTGGCGCAAGCCGGATATCTACCGATTTTTTAGAAGAAAAAGAGCATTGGTTTGCTTTGGCATCTTGGGAAAGAAATGGACACTTTTGGCAAAAGTGGACGTGGATTCGCTTATGGAAAGACAAAGTACCTGATAGCACACAATTATTTAAGCGAAACTATGATTTAACAAGTTTTTCGATGACAGATGAAGAAAGCATCAAACGTTTTATTCTAGAAACAAGACGAGCAGAGCTAACGCATTGGCTGTCAATCGTTCCGGCTCCGCTCTTTTTCATATGGAACCCACCTTGGGCAGGCTGGTTGATGGTAGGATATGCAGTTGTGGTGAATGCGCCCTTTATTCTAATCCAGCGCTACAATCGCCCTCGATTAGAAAAAATACGCCTTCGAACCAAAAGAAGAAATATGGAGTAGTCTTAACAGAAAAAGCCTGACATGTAAAAAGGTTTCAATACAACCCGACTTTTTCAGTGCAATGGAT
>CAYZZA010000059.1:0-7352 GCA_964482685.1 uncultured Carnobacteriaceae bacterium | reverse complement strand
TCTAAAAAATAAGCCTTAAATCTTATTTGTCATCAAAAACGAGTACCTCATATGCAACAAAAGTATGCTATTTATGTAAAAAATGTGTATCTTTAATAGAACTGCTGAACCATATAAATAAAAGCATCTTTCATATAGAAAAATGCTCTTTTAAGTCCACAATTTTTTTAATCTGTATTGGTTTGTTTTTTTTGTTCCAAAGTATCTTCTAACTCATCTAAAAGTTCTTCTGCAAATGGATAAGGTTCTCGTGGCGTTGTTTGCAGATTAGGAGACTGGGAGAGGTCCGTTTGTGTTTGATTTGTGTTGGGTGCCTCAGGCGAAGCCTCTTTCTTAAGTTCGTCAGAAAAAGTAGGAGTATACGTCTCGTCTGCTGGAAGAGGGGTCAGTTGGTCTGCGAATATACCCGTTGTGTTTGTTACACTAGCATCAGGATATTCGCTTATCGTGTCTGCATCACTTATATGATTTAGCCATTCCTCTCCTTTTTCAGCAGTAGAAGAAACAGCAGTAGAAGAAACAGCAGTAGAAGAAACAGCAGTAGAAGAAACAGATGCGGTGGATTCATACTTTTTCGTCTGCTCCAATTCTTGTTCTGCTTCTTGGTACGCTTCTTTTGTATCTTGAACAAGATTCTTCACTTTTTCTTTTCCAGTATCGACAAGTTCTTTTGCTTTCCCTTTTAGATCAGTTCTCACCTGTTTTCCTGTTTTGGGAGTCAGCAAGGCAGTAACCATAGCAGTAGCTAACCCTAGAAAAAAAGCTTTGCTTACAGATATTTTTTTCAACTAAACACACTCCTTTTGTTTATAATTAAAACGACAACAGCTTATTCAAAAAGATTCACTGTATCGTTCTTTTTGTTTATGGATAGTCTTTTTGAAAGTTTTTTTCATCAGTTGTAAGAATTCGGGTGCTTTTCTTTTTGCTTCTTTTCCAGATGTTTTTACGACATCAGTGATAAGTCTGTTTTTATTGTTGTTGAGCAATGATAGTGTTTCACTCAATTCAGACGAACTGTCAGAGAGCTGTTCAAATACATCTGCTTTGCTTTGTATTTCTGCAACAAAGGTGTTGGCCCGGTTACTCAAGCCTTGGATTTTCTGTGAAACAAGTTCTAATTCGGAAGTATAATAGGTGATTTTTGTATCGCCTTCCACTTGAAGTTGTTGTATATTACTCATTGTCTGTTTCATCCGCTTCATGCCAAGCATAGCAGCGACTCCTAGAACAAATAGAGAAAAAAGGACAATACCTAGAGCAATCCAATATATTGTAGACATGTGTCACACTCCTTTTAAAAAGTAGGCATCAAGCCATAAATAGGCTTTTCTATCGAATATCTTCAAAGTAAAGAGTACCACTAAGATGAATGAAATCCAAACAATATGGATAAAGCAGAGTAGTTAAAAAAAGCCGCTTATTGTAGAAAAAATGCTTTTTTTCGCTTGTGTTGTGTTTGTTTTTTGTGTTTTGTATACTAGAGGTTAACAAAGGACGAAACTTGAGGCTCATCAGGAGGGACTTTACAATGAAAAAAATATTAGTAGTAGACGATGAAAAACCAATTACAGAAATAGTAAAATTTAATTTAACTAAAGAAGGATACGATGTATACACAGCGTATGACGGAGAGGAAGCCTTGGAGAAGGTGGAAGAAGTGCAACCAGATTTGATATTGCTTGATTTAATGCTTCCACTAAAAGATGGACTTGAAGTGTGTAGAGAAGTACGAAAAACACACGATATGCCCATTATCATGGTTACGGCCAAAGATCAAGAATTCGATAAAGTGTTGGGACTAGAAATGGGTGCAGATGATTATGTCACGAAACCTTTTTCGAATCGAGAATTGATTGCTCGTGTTAAAGCAAACTTAAGAAGAGGGTCAAATCAGCCAACTGAAAAAGAAAAACCAGAATCAAATGACATTGAAGTAGGAGCATTGAAAATTCATCCGGATGCATATATTGTATCCAAACGTGGCAAACAAATTGAATTGACACATCGAGAATTTGAGTTGCTTCACTATTTAGGGCGTCATTTGGATCAAGTGATGACTCGCGAACACTTGCTTCAAACGGTATGGGGGTATGATTATTTTGGAGATGTACGAACAGTAGATGTAACGGTTCGTCGTTTAAGAGAAAAAATAGAAGACACTCCCAGCCATCCAAATTGGCTCGTCACGCGTCGCGGTGTAGGATATTATTTAAGGAATCCTGATCAACAGGAGTTGTAAACATGAAAGAAAAAACACGGTTTCACCAATCGATTAATACAAAAATCGTGCTGATTTTTGTTATTTTGCTTTTATTTGCTCTTCAATTGATTGGGGCAAACTTTATTACCCAATTAGAAAAAAAATTGTTAGACAGTTACCATGAGGACCGACAAACACAACTTGAATTTTTAGAAACGACAATTGAACCCTACCTTAAAGCAGCCACAGAAAATGAAGAAGAGGAATCACCAACTGAAGATATCCAGAGTTTATTGTCTGATTTTTCTGGAAGTGGTATTTCAGAAATCCTAGTGGTTGATGCGGAGTCTGTGATTGTAGCCACGAGTGACCGAACACAGCTATCTGTTGTGGGCAGACGGTCAGACGATTTGGATACCAATCAAGCGATGTTGCTAGAAGAAACTGTTAAGCGTCAAGTTATTGACCCTATCACCAATACAAGGCGATGGAAGATTGCGATTCCAATCTTAAAAGATGATGCCTCAGGAGAATTATTGGGTGCCATTTCTATAGAAAGCAACATAGAATCTGTCTATAAACAAATTAGTCAGATTACGTGGATTTTTATCAATGCTTCTTTAGTAGCTGTGGTGCTGTCTCTTCTTTTAGCGAACATGGTCGCGCGTGCCATTACTGCACCCATTAAAGAAATGAAGAGTCAAACACTAGCGATTGCAAATGGAGATTTTTCAGGTAAATTGAAAGCACGTGGAAATGATGAATTAGGTCAATTGGCCTTGTCTATCAATGATTTGTCCGATCGTGTATCCGGTGCCCAAGAATCCATTGAAGCAGAAAAAAGACGTCTGGACAGTGTGCTTGCCCATATGACAGACGGTGTTTTATCAACGGACAGACAAGGAAAAATTGTCTTGATTAACGAAATGGGCCGAACAATGTTGAATTTGACAAACGAAGAAGCGGAAGGACAACTTTTGCTGACCGTGCTTCAATTGGATGAAAATTTAACATTTCGCGAATTGTTAGAAAAACAAGAAGATATTCTTGTGCCGGTTGAAAATACACTTGGTTCGGATTTATTGTTGCATGCTTCTTTTTCGTTGATTCAACGAGATTCTGGTTTTATTAGTGGGATTGTGTGTGTGTTACACGATGTCACCGAACAAGAACGAATCGAGCAAGAGCGAAAAGATTTTGTCTCAAACGTATCTCATGAGTTACGGACTCCTCTTACAAGCATGCGGAGTTATTTAGAAGCGTTAAATGACGGAGCATGGAAGGATCCAGATATTGCACCTAAATTTTTGGAAGTAACCCAAAATGAAACAGATCGCATGATTCGCATGATTCAAGACTTGTTGCATCTTTCACGAATTGACGTAGGCAAAAGTGAGTTTGATGTTGAAATTGTGAATTTAAATGAGTTGTTGGAACATGTCTTGAGTCGATTTGATATGATGGTGAATTCTTCTGATTATGCTGGAAAACATTACGTGATTAAACGAGATATTGAAAAAGAACCGGTATGGGCAGATATTGATACAGATCCAATGATTCAAGTACTAGACAATATCATGAACAATGCCGTAAAGTACTCTCCAGATGGGGGCACTATTACAGGGAAACTTCGCTTGACTGGCAATCACGTGATCATTAGCATTTCAGATCAAGGAATGGGTATTCCTAAAAAAGATTTAAGAAAAGTCTTTTCACGTTTCTACCGTGTGGACGGAGCACGTTCTCGTTCAATGGGAGGAAGTGGGTTAGGATTGGCTATTTCAAAAGAAGTCGTTCAGCAACACGGAGGGACGATTTGGGCAGAGAGTCAAATAGGTGAAGGAACCACTTTCAATATCTCTCTCCCATATGTTCAATATGAGGAGGATGAGTGGGAATGAACTGGAAATATATACGATTCACAACGCTAATTTCTCTGATTCTATTTAGTTTGTTTTTAACATGGCGAATGTGGACAGCTGGAAGTTCTTATGAAGAAAGTCAGCCTATTGTACAATCACCTACTCCCTCATTGTCATTTGAACGGCCAAAAGGACACGTATTTGGTCCTACTCAATTGATTGTCCACGAAACAACAGAAAAAAAAGCCTCTTTGAACCAAGCAGTTTTATCTGATGTCGAACAAATCACCTCAGAATGGGAAATAACGGCTATCGCAGATGCAACGCAAGTGTCCAAAGAGGCTTTCCAAGAGATGATGGGGGAAAACCTTGGGATTGAGCTCGTATATGAAGGACAAACTCCTTTTGGGTTGATAAAAAAATACTTTGATCGACTGCCTGGAGAGTATGAAAACAAAACATTCAACAGAGCTTTTTATCCTGTAGCCAATTTTCGTGAAATTTATTTTTATGATTCTGTGATGCAAGTTCTGTATACAGCAGAGGTTGAAAACAAAACACAAGCAGATATGGAATCTCTGATGTCTTATCCTCAAGCAGACTCTGTGGCCGTCAATAGCGTAAAATTAAAGAACCAATACATTTATCTTCCAGTTGAAAAAACAAAGGTTGCTTATCGAGATTATATGGTAGAACGTCTTCCAAACAGTCTATTTGTCAATTTTTTCTTCACAGATACATCCAATGTAAACGTGAGACGAACAGAAAATGTGACGCGTTACGTAGATTATGTCTCTGAACTGCGTATCAATGAAAGAAACAATCTGCTAACTTATCGAAAACAACAGCCCATTAACAAAAGTATTGGACTAGGTGATCGACTGGATATGGCATTTAGTGAGTTGGTACGAATTGAAAAATGGACAGAAGATATCCATTATCACAATTATAATCCTGAAACGAGAACAGTCACATTTCGAAGATATTTAGAAGGCTTGCCTGTGTTTGGTGAGCTTGATTATGGAGTGGTTCAAATACGTTCGGATAAAGAAAATCTGACCTACGTAAAACTTCCTTTAGAAGTCATCAAAACACCTATTGCGCGAGTTGAAGAAGATCCGACCGTAGAAGTAGCAAGTGGAAATGAAGTCCTCGCTCAAATTGAATCTGCTGGTCTATCGCTAGATGAGGTGGAAAACATTCAATTAGGGTGGAGCTGGGAAAAAAGTGAAGAATCAACTCAAGTGGTAAGGTTTTCACCACGCTGGCATATTTTAGAAAAAGGAAGCTGGTATGAAATAGAAAAATATTTAGCGTTCCAAGGAGGAGAGCTTCCAGATGAATTTTAAACGAATTGAGATCATCTTTATCGTGGCTTTTTTCTTCCTAGATATTTTTTTGTTAGTTAGTTATTTTAATCGAACAGATACAAACTATGCGAGCACCCCTGCTCAATCCTTAAATTTAATTAGTGAAATGAAGAGTCAAGGGATAGAGTTGCCAAACTTTACGGAAGAAAAGCATTCTGCAGCTTATATACAAGCAGATGCTCAGACACTTTTAAAAGAAAGTGTCGAATCTCTTGATAAACAAACAGGCATCATTAATGAAGATGGTGTGTTCTACACAAGTATTCTATCTAATCCGATTCAATTATCTGGCGAAGACACATTAACAGATAGCGATCGAAAAACTTTAGATGGATTTATTAAAAGTTCGCAAGTCCTTTTTGGAAAAGAATATGCATTCTTTCAGTACAACAAGGAAGACAAGCAAATTGTGTACAATCAGATTGTCAATGGTGTGCCAATAGCAGATGGAACGAGTTCCATCTTTTTATACATGGATAGTGCGGGACAAGTGATCTCTTACGAACAAGAATATGCAGGTCCAGCTACCGAACAGGGGGCGAAAATAGAGTTAATCACAGATCGAGAAGCCGTTGAGACATTGTTTAAAAACAATGAAATTCGGGATAATTCTCGAGTAAAAAGACCTGTTTTAACTTATTATCGTTCCTTAAAACTAGAAGATTTAACTATGTATGCGCCAGCTTGGTATATAGAAATAGAAGAGAGCGGAGGTACTCAATTACTACGTGTCGATGCAGTAAACGGAACGGTGATAAAAGGGGAGTTGCCTGAGATTATAGATGAGCCCTCACCGCCTAGTGACACGAATACTCCGCCTGGAATGGATCTATTAGAAGAAGAACCCCTTCCAGAAGAAGAGGTACAAGACGACGAGCTAAGTTGGAACCCTTCTGCATCTGGATAAAAACCCAAAGAAAAAAGAGTCTGTTTAACAGGCTTTTTTTGTTAGAAAAAGATGAAAGTTACGCGGATGTATGTATACAGGTATTCAAAATAATTCTTTTTTGATGTAACATAGAAGAGAGTAGCAAAGAGAGGATTTTGTGTATGCCAGAAGAATGTTCAGATGAACTGCAAATTAGCATATTAGCCAGCGGAAGTTCTGGAAATGTGACATATGTAGAGTCCAAAGAAAAAAAGATCTTAATTGATTGCGGGCTAAGTGGAAAAAAGGTAACAGCCTTGCTTGAGGGAATTGGGCGCCATCCAAAAGATTTAGATGCCATCCTTGTCACGCATGAGCACCGAGATCATATTCACGGAGTAGGTGTGTTGGCACGTAAGTATCAACTAGACATTTATGCGAATAAAAAAACGTGGGAAATAATGGATTCTATGATTGGAAAGATAAAAATGGAACAAAAGCATCTATTTGATATGGATAAAACGCTTACTTTTGGAGACATCGATGTGTCCAGTTTTGGCGTATCTCATGATGCGGTTGATCCTCAGTTTTATATTTTCCAAAAGAACGATAAACGGTTTGTGATGTTAACAGATACGGGGTATGTAAGCGATAAAATGCGTGGACAGATTGCCAATGCCGATGCCTACCTTTTTGAAAGCAACCATGACATCAACATGTTGCGAATGGGGAGGTATCCTTGGTATCTAAAACAGCGTATTTTAGGAGATAAAGGACACTTATCCAACGATGACGGTGCACTGGCTTTATCAGAAATTATAGGCGACCGGACCAAAAAAGTTTTTTTAGGTCACTTAAGTCAGCAAAATAATATGAAACAAATTGCCCACTCTACTGTAGAGGAAATATTGCATGCAAAAGAAACTGGGGTAGGCGAAACTTTCTATTTATATGATACAGACCCAGAGGTAGCAACCCCACTCTTTAGTCTGTAAAAAGCAACCACTTACCTCTTATATGCATATAAGAACAAGGTTGTTTTTTTATAC
>CAYZZA010000058.1:0-7423 GCA_964482685.1 uncultured Carnobacteriaceae bacterium | reverse complement strand
ATTTAGTCGTCTTAGGGCCAGGAAGTTTATATACAAGTATTCTCCCTAATTTGATGATTCCAGATATTGGTCGGGCGGTCATAGAGACACCAGCAAAAGTGGTTTATATTTGCAACATCATGACACAATCCGGTGAAACGGAACACTTCACAGACGCCGATCACGTGCGGGTGTTGCACGAACACCTGGGCCAACCGTTTGTCGATATCGTGCTGACAAACATTGGAGAAGTCCCTGAGTTTTATCTTAATAATGACGATGGAAAAGATTACTTGGTTCAAGTGCAACATGATTTTTGTGAAATGAAAAAAAGTGTTCCCTCGATTATTTCTGATGATTTTCTTTTATTGGAGCCACACGGTGTGTACCATCACGGCAAAAAAGTCGCAGAAGAATTGTTTAGGAAGGCTTTTGAACTGCACCGGTTGTATCAAAACGAGTGCTATCTAGAGGAGTAAGAATAAAAGAAAGGAGGGGTCATATGTCTTTTGCAGGAGATGCGAAAAATGAGCTGACCCGTTTAGAGGTCCATCCAGAGCATGCCAAAGCAGAGTTGGCGGCGCTGATTCGCATGAACGGCACTTTGAGCATTACCAATCAACGCTTTGTACTCAATGTTCAAACAGAAAACGCAGCGATTGCCAGACGGACATTCACGTTAATCAAAACTCACTTTAATGCTGAAATTGACTTGTTGGTCCGTCGGAGAATGAAGCTCAAGAAAAACAATGTGTACATCGTCCGATTGAAAAAAGGTGCCGAAGACGTTCTTTCTGGGCTTGGGATCATGGATGGCATGTTGTATCATGGCCGTATTCAAGATGAAATTCGTTTGAATTCCCAAAAAATGAAGTCGTATTTGCGTGGAGCCTTTTTAGCAGGAGGTTCTGTCAATAGCCCTGAGACGAGTCGCTATCATTTGGAAATTTATTCCAGTTATGCAGAACATAACGAAGACATTTGCGAGATGCTCAACTATTTTGGGTTGAATGCTCGGACATTAGAACGTCGCAATGGATACATCACGTACATGAAAGAATCTGAAAAGATAGCGGACTTCCTGGCATTAATTGGGGCTACTAATAGTATGTTGAAGTTTGAAGATGTCCGCATTGTGCGTGACATGCGGAATTCAGTGAACCGACTAGTCAATTGTGAAAATGCGAATTTAAACAAGACCATTGATGCAGCGGGCAAACAAATTGAAAGCATTCAATTGATTGCTTCTGTTCAAGGGTTGGATAGTTTGCCTGAAAAGCTCAGAGAAATTGCGGTGCTTCGGTTAGAAAATCCGGATGTATCGCTAAAAGAATTGGGTGAGTTGGTTCCAAGTGGTGGCATTAGCAAATCAGGTGTCAATCATCGTTTGCGTAAACTAAACGAGCTAGCCGATGCGTTGAAAGCCAACTTAAAAGAGCAAGAAGAAGCGCGGTAACAAAAGAAAATATAGGGATAGACTTGTTTTTTGGACTCCATTCAGGTAAGATAATGGAGTTGTCTCGCTCCCTTGGTGTAATGGATCGCACATAAGATTCCGGTTCTTAAGATGGGGGTTCGATTCCCTCAGGGAGCATCAAAAAACGCCTTTTCCTTGTTTGGAGGAAGAGGCGTTTTTCTTGTCTAGCATGTGTGTATGAAGATGAGGAACTTTTTTTCCATTCCTGTGTATGTCCGAGACGATGTACAATCACGTGTGTTTGATGATAGACGTCGCAATTTCCAACATGCGGATTGCGAGTTTGTATTGTTCAACTAAGATGTCATACGGTTCGTCTTCTCCTAAAATCGCATAATTGTGTCCTTCAGGCAATTGGTTGGTGTCATATGCTTCCACGTCTGAGAACCAGTCTCCACTGCCATAATAGGCTGAGAGGCGTTGGAAATCGTCTTGTTTGGTCTCAAATTCATCTAAAAACTTTGTAAAGCGTGTAACAAGCTCTTCACGCTCGAGTAAAAGAGCTTGCATGGCTTGAATACGTTCAAATGGGTCCATCTCTATGCTTCCTTTCAAAGAAGTTCTGTAGCTGACACTTACCGCGTCTTTTCCAGTCTTCGTGTTGTTTGTTTGCACTTCCAGAATAAGGGAAGAAGGCATGAAACACAACTGTTTAATGTTTGACCTTTGTTGACCTTAGAGGTATACTAATTACAAGGTTCGATGCGAACTTTGTGATACAATACAAGCAGAACAGATATATATTTTGAGGAGGAACGCTCTATGAATTTAATTCCTACAGTCATTGAACAATCTCCAAGAGGCGAACGTGCCTATGATATTTATTCGCGTCTATTAAAAGACCGAATCATCATGCTTGGAGGTGCAATCGACGACAACGTCGCAAACTCCGTGATTGCCCAGTTGTTGTTTTTGGATGCACAAGATCCTGAAAAAGACATTTATTTGTACATCAACTCCCCAGGAGGAAGTGTCACAGCTGGATTGGCTATTTATGATACGATGAACTTTATTCATGCAGACGTACAGACTATTGCAATGGGACTTGCAGCTTCGATGGGAAGTTTCTTGTTATCAGCCGGTGAAAAAGGCAAACGCTTTGCGCTACCAAATGCGGAAGTAATGATTCACCAACCACTTGGTGGTGCACAAGGACAGGCAACGGAAATTGAAATCGCTGCACGTCACATCTTGAAAACACGGGACCGTTTAAACAAAATGCTTGTGGAACAAACAGGTCAACCAATTGAAGTGATTGAACGTGATACAGACCGTGACTTCTTTATGTCTGCCCAAGAAGCAAAAGATTACGGACTGATTGATGGCATCATGAAAAACAGCAAAGACTTGAAAAAATAACCATCAAGCATCTCCAAAAAGGTACAAGCTAAAATAAAAACGAAGATTGACCAACCAAGAATAAAAAAATAAATTAAAAGAAGAACCCATGCCACAACCAAGTTACAAAGACACCAAAAAAAGAGTCCATCTCGTATGGGCTCTTTTTTTATATGTCCTGTTTTGGCTATATCTGTTTTTATTCCCCTCAATACAGGTATACTAAGAAGACACAGTAAAAAAAGGAGTAGAGTAGAGTGAATATCGACGAGATCAAAAAAGAACACGTTAACGCTAAAACAGGCATCAAACTAGGAAATCCCAATGCCCCCGTCAAGGTGATTGAATTTACCAACTTCCGGTGCCCATTTTGTAAAAAATGGTTTGAACTAGCAAGAGAGGTTCTCCAACCGTATGTAGATGCCGGACAAGTGCAGCGCATTATCAAACACGTAGACAAAGAAACAGGCGGTTTGCGAAAAGGAAACGTATTGCATGCCTATTTGCCCTACAATCAACCAGAACAAGCATTTGAAGAGATGGCGTATTTCTCTGAGACACTTTCTGAGTGGGGGGATCTGACAGAAGCAGACATTCAAGAGATGGTTGAAACCAAACGTAGTCTCCGCGTACAAGACAACAACGAACACGCACAAGCGATTGTCAAAGAAGCAAAAGCAGCGAATGTGACGTTGGTGCCTTCTGTATTTATTGGCGATTCCATTATGGACGAGTCGGTCAGCAAAGAAGAATTAATCTCTTACATCGAAGCGGAATTAGACAAACAACAAAACATACGCAACAAAGATTAAGCGATGCAATCAAGACTCACTAATAGAAAACGAACCACATACAATGAATCAAACCATAAGACTTCTCCCTATCAAAAGCACCTCTCATCGCTTTGTGGTCGCATTTTTTTATATCTCAAACCCCTAGACGTTCAAGGAGTGTATCTTATCTTTTTCAAGGTTGGCCGACCGACTAGCGAAAGAAGTGAAAAACGGGTGCATTCCTCTCTCACGCACCGATATGATTCGGTCGGGTTGATTTGAGACGTACTTATTGCTAAAATTGAGGAAAAGATGTTGGCTTGCGTCTGTACACCACACAAAAGTCAAGTCTATCAAAAGAGAGGTAGGAATAGGCTGGGGAGCCCTTTTTTCTAAAGAATGGACAAAGAAACACATGGTGACACTGTAGAATAAAGAGATGTTAAAACTAGGAGGAACAAGAATGACAGTAAAAGTTGGAATTAATGGATTTGGACGTATTGGACGTTTAGCTTTTCGATTGATTCAAGATCTTGATGGACTAGAAGTGGTTGGAATTAACGATTTGACCGATGCAGGCATGCTTGCACATTTACTAAAATACGATACGACGCAAGGACGCTTTGATGCAGAAGTCAGCGCAACAGACGAGTCGATTGTAGTCAATGGCAAAGAAACCCGCATTTTCAGTATTCCTGAACCTCAAAACATTCCTTGGACCGAAGTTGGTGCCGATATTATTCTCGAAGCAACTGGATTCTTTACAACAAAAGAAAAAGCTGAGCTCCATTTACAAGCAGGGGCGAAAAAAGTTGTGATTACTGCTCCCGCTAAAGGCGAAATGAAAACGGTTGTATTTAACACGAACCACGATATTTTAGATGGATCAGAAACCGTTATCTCCGCAGCTTCATGTACCACAAACTGCCTTGCGCCAATGGCCAAAGCGTTGCATGATGAATTTGGAATCGTCCAAGGACTTATGACGACTATTCACGCTTATACTGGTGACCAAATGACACTAGATGGTCCACACAGAGGCGGAGACTTGCGCCGTGCACGTGCTGCTGCGGCAAACATTGTGCCAAACTCGACAGGAGCCGCAGCTGCGATTGGACTTGTGATTCCAGATTTAGTCGGAAAACTAGACGGATCTGCACAACGTGTACCTGTTCCAGTCGGATCCTTAACCGAACTTACAACTGTTTTAGAGAAGAAGACAAGTGTGGAAGAAGTTAACGCTTTGATGAACAAGAAAAAAGATGCCTCTTATGGATATACAGAAGACCCAATCGTTTCTTCAGACGTCATCGGATTGACATATGGATCATTGTTTGATGCCACCCAAACACGTGTCTTAGAAGTAGACGGAAAACAACTTGTGAAAACGGTTGCATGGTACGACAACGAAATGTCTTACACGGCACAACTTGTGCGAACATTGGAATACTTCGCTAAACTGTAAAACGTGCATACATGTTAAAGAAGACTTAGTTGAAGAAAAAACCCAGCGAGAGGAAGCATCCCGCTTCCTTTTTTTCTTGCCTATCAAAATACTGACAAGGAGCCAACCTACCCATGCAGAAAAAAACACTCAAAGATCTTTCCCTACAGGGACAGACCGTACTTGTACGTGCAGACTTTAACGTCCCAATGAAGGATGGACAAGTGACCAACGACAAACGCATTTTGGCCACATTGCCGACCATCCAAGCGATTGTAGAACAAGGAGGCAAACTCGTTCTCTTTTCTCATTTGGGACGTGTCAAAACCGAAGCCGACAAAGAAGGAAAATCATTGCGCCCAGTAGCCGAGCGACTAAGCACGCTGATAGGCAAAGACGTAGTCTTTGTGCCGCATACACGTGGACCCGAACTTGAAAGCGCCATCAATCGATTAGAAGCAGGCGATGTGCTTCTCGTCGAAAATACTCGTTTTGAAGACGTGGATGGACAAAAAGAGAGTACCAATGACCCAGAACTTGGGGCCTATTGGGCCAGTTTAGGCGATGTTTTCGTCAACGATGCTTTTGGCACCGCACATCGCTCACATGCATCGAACGTCGGCATTGCCTCTCATTTAGACTCCGCTGTGGGGTTGTTGATCGAAAAGGAAATGCGGTATATTGGCGCAGCCGTTGATCAACCGGAACGTCCGTTTGTGGCTATTTTAGGGGGCGCAAAAATTAGTGACAAAATCGGGGTCATTGACAGCTTGATGGACAAAGCCGACAAGGTCTTAATTGGAGGCGGTATGGCGTACACGTTTTTCAAAGCCCAAGGAAAAGAAATCGGTACGTCTATTGTGGAAGAAGACAAAGTCCCTCTAGCCAAACGTCTATTGGCCCAAGGAGACACACTCGTATTGCCAAAAGATTCCGTCGTCGTGCCTGAATTTAACAATGACGCTCCTAGCCAGATTTGTTCTGGCGATTTCCCCGAACAGATGATGGGCTTAGACATCGGACCTGAGACGGTTGCGTACTATTCAGAGATTTTAAAAGAAGCCAAAACAGTGATTTGGAACGGTCCAATGGGGGTATTTGAACTCCCAAGCTTTGCTAAAGGCACCATCGGTATTTGCGAAGCCTTAGCCGGACTAACAGACGCCACTACGATTATTGGCGGCGGAGACTCAGCCAAAGCAGCCGAACAACTGGGGTATGCAGATGACTTTACCCATATCTCAACAGGAGGCGGCGCAACGCTTGCGTATTTAGAAGGTCAACCACTTCCAGGGTTAGCGGTTATCTCAGACAAGTAATCTCAGAGATTAACTCCTCATGATTGTTTTCCTTTATGCGAGTTACACGCGTTGAAGGGTAAGAAAACTAAAAATCTAAATGGAGATACACACAAAACCTAGCGTACACAAACAAAGGAGAATACTTATGCGTAAACCAATTCTTGCAGGAAATTGGAAAATGAACAAAACAGCTACAGAAGCCAGTCAGTTTATGACAGACTTAACAGCGGGCCTTACCGATACAAAAGGAGTAGAAGCGGTGCTTATGCCGCCTGATTTGTTTCTTCATTCGATGATCAAACAAGCTACAGGCACTCCCTTTCAACTAGGGGCCCAAACGTGCCACCATAAGGAAGCAGGAGCCTACACGGGCGAAACAAGCCCAAAAGCGTTACAAGACATGGGTGCGACCTATGTCATTCTTGGCCATTCAGAACGACGCACGTATTTTTTGGAAACAGATGTGCAAATTAATCAAAAAGTTAAAGCAGCTTTGGCTCACACACTGTCACCGATTGTCTGTGTGGGAGAAACATTGGCTGAACGAGAAGGAGGCCAAACCGAAGACGTTATCCACACACAATTGGTGGGCGCATTTTCAGGATTGGACGAAGCAGATGTGTCACGCTGTGTAGTGGCTTATGAACCGATCTGGGCCATTGGCTCTGGACAAACAGCGTCTGCGACCCAAGCCAATGACGTAGCGGTCTTTATTCGAAAGACCTTGGCGTCTTTGTATTCAAAAGAGGCAGCAGATGCCGTACGCATTCAATACGGCGGCAGTGTCAAACCCGAAAACATCGGCGAGTTTTTAGCCGAATCTGATATTGACGGAGCGCTAGTTGGAGGAGCAAGCCTAGAAGCGGCGTCCTTTATTCGTTTAATTGAGGCTGTTGCTCATGCGTAAAGCCCCCGTTGCGATCATTATTTTAGACGGATTTGGCTGGCGCGACGACGCATATGGAAATGCTGTGCGTCAAGCCAAGAAACCTCATTTTGATCGGTACTGGTCGACGTATCCACACAGCACGATGCGTGCATCGGGGTTAGCGGTTGGGTTGCCCGAAGGCCAAATGGGCAATTCAGAAGTTGGACACACCAATATTGGTGC
>CAYZZA010000057.1:0-7528 GCA_964482685.1 uncultured Carnobacteriaceae bacterium | reverse complement strand
CATGCGGGACTAAGCGATCTTGAGTCAAAGATCAAAACGATTGGGTTATTTCGGAATAAAGCAAAATTCATTCAAGGATGTGCCCGAATGCTCGTGGAAGAGTTTGATGGCGAGGTTCCAAATACCCGCAAAGAGCTCGAACGTTTGCCAGGTGTAGGAAGAAAAACAGCGAATGTGGTTTTGAGTGTGGCATTCAATGAGCCTGCGATTGCGGTTGATACGCATGTTGAACGTATTAGCAAACGATTGAGAATTGTCCCAAAAGAGGCGTCCGTTCGGCAAGTAGAAGAAGCCTTACAAACAAAATTGCCTAGAGAAATGTGGGGGCAGGCGCATCACCAACTTATTTTTTTTGGTCGCTACCAATGCCCAGCACGCAAACATGATCATGCAGACTGTGTGATGAAATTAAATGCCCATATGGAAAAAACCGTCTTATAAAATAGAAACCAGCGAAAGGGGAGGCAACATGAATAAAAAAACACCGCTTTTAATTGACTGCGATCCAGGTCATGATGATGCCATTGCGATTATGATTGCACTTGCAAGTGAAAAAATTGAATTAAAGGGGATTACAACAGTCGGAGGAAATCAAACTGTTGAAAAAACCACCAACAACGCGCTAAAAATACTTGAGTTATTCAATCGAACAGATGTCCCAGTTGCAATGGGAAAATCACGTACTTTGTTTAAAGAAGTAGAAGTCGCAGATGGCATACATGGAGACTCTGGTATGGATGGTCCTGTATTGCCTGAGCCAGTGACAAAAGCAGTTGATCAAAATGCCATTGATTTTATCGCGGACATTCTAAGAGAATCAACTGAACAAGTAGTTGTTGCGGTAACAGGCCCTTGCACAAACATCGCGACCTTTATCCTTTCTTACCCAGATTTATTGCCTAAAATTAAATACTTCAGCATTATGGGGGGAGGCATTTGGGAAGGAAACAGTACCCCAGTTGCCGAATTTAACATTTGGCAAGATCCAGAAGCAGCGAGAATTATTTTTAAATCCGGTGTTCCGATTCGTTTGTTTGGGCTAGACGTTACCCATAAAAACATGATTATGAAAGAAGAAATCAAACTATTTACAGAAAAACCTGGAAAAGCCCACCAATTTATTGGAGAGCTACTCGAATTCTTTGCAAAGGCTTATATAGGCGAAAGAAAATACCCTGGATGTCCAATTCACGATGCCTGTGCTATTGCTACAATCATTGATGAAGACATGTACGAAGGGACCGAATGCTACTTAGATGTTGAATTAGAAGGTGCGTTAACAAGAGGTGCGTGCATTGTCGATCTACGCGCACCCGAAAGAAGACTGGAAGCAACAAATGCGGTTGTGTACCACGAAGCAAACAGAAAAAAATTCTTACAACTTGTGTTTGATACGTGTGAAACACTAGAAGCAGAATCGAAAGGAGCACATGCACATGTTGAAGGATAAGGTATTGATTGATTGCGATCCTGGGATTGATGATACGTTTGCATTAATGTTGGCGAAATCGAGACCAGATTTAGATGTGATTGCACTGACAAGTTGTTTTGGTAACAACCACATTGAACAAGTCACAGACAATTTGTTGCGAATTGCTACAGCTCTTGATTTCGAGTGTAACATCTATCAAGGAGCACAGAAAGCACTTTTAAAACCACTTTCCGAAGTGGTCGAGTTTCATGGTGCAAATGGACTAGGTGGGGTCGAATTGCCCTCCTCAAATAAGAACATTGAAGCAGACTATGCGTGGGACGCACTCTACCACATTGCAAAAAAAGAAGGACAATTAAAGGTCATTACACTAGGTCCATTGACCAATATTGCCATAGCCTTAAGCAAGTACGAAGATTTGGCAGAGTACATTAGTGAAATCGTCATGATGGCAGGTAGCACAACGATTGGAAATGAACGTCCATTCGGTGAAGCAAACGTAGTTAGCGATCCGCATGCCATGCGGATTGTGGTCAATTCAGGTATCAAACTAACGATGGTAGGATTAAATGCTACTTTTTCGGCAGGATTAACATCTAAGGAAGTGGAGGAGTGTTTTGGCAATCTTCCTGAAAACATCTCTTTTTTAAATGGAATGTTGGATCATTACAAGCGTATACAAGAAAAATACGGAGATTCGGATTTAGTGATTCACGATTTAATCGCGATGGGGGTTGCCGTACATCCTGAAATGGCTGAAACCAGCATGCGTCCCGTGGATGTAGAGACTGCTCCGGGTCCAATGGAAGGGCGGACACTCATCGATTTGAGACCTTATTCTCCATTTGCCAACAATGTTCAAGTTGTTGAAAAAGTAGACAAAGAGACTTACAAAAAATTGCTTCGCGAAGCGATTGATTATTTTAGAGTAGATAAGTAAATAAAATCGGTTTTCTGTTTGTGTCATACACAGTTTAGTCTGAAAAACCAAAAATAAAAAAGAGTTTCTGCCAATGTATTTTGGAAGAAACTCTTTTTGCATCTCGTCTCCAATTAGACACACAGGCGCAAGGGACAGGCACGAATCAATGGTCTCATTTTCATTCTTTATGTGAATGAAGCATGAAAATGAGTAAAAAAACTCTCTATTCTCAAGAAAAAGAATAGAGAGAAGCAAAATGAGTTAGTCAGCACTCGTTTTTTCAGAATTATCTGATTCTGATTTTTCAGTTGTATCTTTTTTCGACGTGTCTTTTTCCTTATCGTCTTCTATCGTGTTCTCTGGTGGAGAATCTTGTGTAGAATCTGGTTCTGGTTTTTCTTCCACCTCGTCTTCTTCCTCTTCAACTGGCGGTCCGACTATTTCGATTGATAAAGTAGCCTCAGGCCCTGTTTTCCCAAATGCTTGAACCGAGACAGAAACCGTAAGTGTTCCAACAGGTGGAGAAGGGAGGGTATACATGGTCTCAGCAGTTGTAAAAGATTGTCCATTTACATTTACTAGATACTGAATGGCTTCTTCTTGATTTTCACTGTCAAACTGATAAGCATCCCACGTTATTTGGAGTTCATCTTTCTCAAGATTGTAGTCAGCGGTTAACCCAGTTGGCGCGGACAGTGCTTCTCCATATTGGGTAGAGCTCTTTGTTGGTTCGGTTCCTTTAACAAATAATTCTGTCACAATCGCATTGTTTGGAGTGTTCGGTCCTGGCAACATAGCGGGGTCAGTGCCTTTTTCAACGGCGACCTCGACAACATTGGATGGACGCACCCAGTCTGTATTCTCAACCGATTCAGATGCATACGCCATCATTTTCTGATAAATTTGTCTTGGAAGAATTCGTTTTCCGTTATCAAAACTTAACCAACTGTCTTTTTCAAATTGTTTGTCGTATCCTACCCAGACAGAAAGTGAATAATTCGTGGTGTAGCCACTGTACCATGAATCAGGAACGCCACCGTCTGGAATGTTGTGCTCCTTGTGTTGCTCACTAGTATAGTTGGTTGTACCTGTTTTTCCAGCTTGAGTCACGCCATTAATGCCCACGTGCTTTGCATTTGATTTAGCGACATCTTTTAAGATATCGGTCATCATATAGGCGGTCGCTTCACTCATCGCTTGAGAAGCAGAAGGTTTAAGGTCAATTTCTTGGTCGTCGACCGTGATTATTTTAGAAACTGTGTAAGGTTCAATATATGTCCCGCCATTGCCAAAAGCTGCATAAGCGGCGGAGAGGTTCATAGGCGAAACTTCCCCACCAATGGCGTTTGACCACAAGAGGCCTTTTCCGCCGTTTAAGTTTGTAATCCCTAGTTTAGATAAAAACTCTTCGGATTGATCCAAACCAACTTCCTTTAGCGTTTTAACAGCTGGGATGTTTCTCGAATCCACCAACGCTTCACGGATGCTGAGTTGTCCTTTGTATTGTCGGTCATAATTAGTCAACGCATCTCCGTTTGGATATTGGTACGGTTCGTCCACGACTTGTTCATACGTAGAGTACTGCAAGTATTCCATTGCTGGCGCATAGACAGACAACGGTTTCATCACAGAACCGATACTTCGATCTAGTTCGGTTGCTCGGTTCGTCCCTAATTGAACGTCTTGGTTGCGTCCACCCCCTAGGGCTTTGACTTGTCCTGTTTGAACGTCTACCATGGACATGCCGGCTTGTATGCGTTCATCTGGAAAGGCAATGTAGTCTTCACTGTTTAAAATATCAAACATTCTCTTCTGTGCATCCATGTCAATGTTTGTATGGATAGTCAATCCAGAGGTAAACGGGTCTAGCCCAGTTTTTTCTTTTACTTCTTTCAGCACCTGTTTTAAATAAGCATCAAAGACTAAGTTGTCTTGCTCTTCTCCGGAATGATCGACTAGTCCTTCGGTTATAGGAAGAGCAATGGTTTTGTCTGCTTCTTCTTGCGACAGAACATTGTGGTCGACCATCATGAATAACACACGGTCACGTCTTTTTTTGGCTTTTTCAGGGTTTGTATAAGGATTGTAATTGTTTGGGGATTGAGGCATCCCAGCAAGCAAAGCCGCTTCGTGAAGAGATAACTCTGAAATGTTTTTTCCATAGTAGTATTCACTAGCGGTGCCCATCCCATACACATTATTGGATAAATAGACTTTGTTGATGTAAAGGGATAAGATTTGTTCTTTTGAAAGTTGACGTTCAAGTTTTAGAGCTAGCCACGCTTCTTGTGCTTTTCGTTTGATGGTTTGGTCTTCTTTTTTATGTGAAAAGACAGACAGTTTAACCAGTTGTTGTGTGAGCGTACTTCCACCTTCAGATCCAAACCCATCTGTAATATTTGCGAGCACAGCTCCAGCTAAGCGAACAGGGTCTACACCTATATGGGTGTAAAATCGTTGGTCTTCAATAGAGATAATCGCATCTTTTAAGACTTGGGGGATTTCTTCCGTCTTCACAAATTCACGGTTTTCACTGCCAAGAGTGTAGAAGGGCACTCCTTGATCATCCAACAGTTCAGATGAGAAAGTACCTAACAAATCTTCTTCCGTCAGCTCAGGTGCTGAAGAGGCATAGTAAGCAAACAAACCAATTCCAGCTACAAGAAGGAGCCCGATAAAAAAAAGTGAAAACTTCAAGAGGCGTTTCGCTAGTTTTTTGCCAGGTTTTGTGGGCTTGTTCCCTTTCTTACGAGCATTTTTCTTTTTTTGGACACGAGACATTTTCTTTTCTTCCGTCATACATATTCTCCTTTTACAACCTTACGATTGTTTTTCTTTTTCCAGTTCAATTAACCGATCGACAATGGTTAAATAGGGGATTTTCGGTGCGAGTGTGTAGTAAATCTCAAAGGCATGCTTTTCTAGATACGCTAATGGAATTGATTTAGGTCCATTTTTTTCTTGTTTTTTCCACAAAAAATATAGCTGGTCGATGGGTAAAAAGAAAAGGCGGTTAATCGTTGAAAAGCGCAACAAAACAAATGACAGACCCCCATGTGAGGCACATTGCACCATATGGGTGATTTGATGCTCATGAAAGTTTTTGAGAGGAAAAGAGGTTTTGTTCTTTGTCTCTTTTGCTTCAAAATCAAGATAACGGCCGCGATAGACCCCGTTGTAGTCTGTCGTAGACGCTTTTTGAAAATATGCTTCGGTTATCTTGGCCGCAGCTCGTTTTGGGTAATCAACCGATACAATTTGGATGGGGACCGGCTTTTTATGGATAATGGCTTGGTCCCGAGCCAAGTAAGTGGCATTACTGGAATCGATGTCGGATTCAAGGGTCATGCCTCTGTTTCCATACATTACGCTCTTTTGAGGAGTCCGGTTTGTTGTCTGACTAGTTGGACGAGTCCGCTTAAAAGGTGTACCGTTTGGGTAATTGATTGTCATAGTTGTTCACGCTCCAAAACCATTATACCAAAATGTGTTGAATATTGGGAAGGGGATATAAAAAATGAAGAGGTTGTTGCTTAGTGGCTATCGTTCCTTTGAGCTAAATATTTTTAAACCAAATGATCCTAAGTTAGATATTATAAAAATTTCTTTAAGAAATGAATTAATTTTGAAAATAGAAGAAGGACTTGAATGGGTCGTCACAAGTGGACAATTAGGCGTGGAAATATGGGCCGCACAAGTCTCGATTGAATTAAAAAAAGAAGGGTATCCGATTCAAACAGGTTTGATTTTGCCCTATAAAAACTACGGAGAAAAATGGAACGACGAAAACAAGCAGATGTTGCAAAAGGTACAAAACGACGTCGATTATTTTGTCTATTCATCCAATAAAGACTATTTTTCGCCTCGTCAGCTTCAAGCCCATCAAGAATTGATGATTCGAAACACAGATGGGTGTCTCATGATCTACGATGAACAATTTGAAGGCAAGCCAAAATTTTTATACAAAGCTGTTCAAAAGGCAAAGGAACACAGAGCATACTCGTGTGAACTGATTACGTTTGATCAGCTCGAAGAAGTAGCGCGGACCGAAGCTGAAAAGCAACATGAATTCTATTAAGAGGCGCTCCAATCAAGATGAAAAGGATAAAATAACTATAATAGTTTTTATTTGAGTGCTTTTTTGTTATACTAGTAGTCAGGTAGGACATTTGAAAATGAGAATAAAAGAGGTTGAATGATGGTCAATAGAAAATTAACCCCAAAGATGATTCTAGAGAAAGATTTTAAACCAAGTATGAGAGGGTACAACCCTTCTGAAGTAGATGAGTTTCTTGATATTGTCATTCAAGATTATGAAGCCTTCATGAAAGAACTTAATGCGGTAAAAGCAGAAAATGATCGCTTGCTAACCCAATTAGATGAAGCCTCTAAACAACAAATTACTTCACAAACGACTGGTTCTGTTCGTTCTACTGCATCTGCGACAAACTTTGATATCTTAAAACGTTTGTCTAATTTAGAAAGACAGGTTTTTGGTTCCAAGCTAAATGAAGATTAATCACAAGACTTGTTTACGCACTCTTATAAAAAGAGTATACTAGTAGCAATACACTATTCATGCAAATCACGGATAATCGCAGTTTCTCAAACTAAAACTAAATGAGAAGGTGAGGAAAGTCCATGCTCGCACAAACTGAGATGTTTGTAGTGTTCGTGCTTAGCGAAACCATAAGCTAAGGCCTCTATGAATATTCATAGAGTGACGGCAGAAAAAACAGCTAAGGCCTCCGGGCTATGCTGGAGTACTCTTGAAAGTGCCACAGTGACGAAGCAATTTGGGAAACCAAATTGGTGGAACGCGGTAAACCCCTCGAGCGAGCAACCCAAACTAAGGTAGGGGCACTTTTTCTTCGGAATTCAACGAAAGAAAAAGGCAGCATTATGCTGCAGACAGATGATTATCTCGGGTTCGCTTTTCCTGAAAGCGAATCTAGACAGAACATGGCTTACAGTGATTTGCATGTATCAGGAAACCCTCTCCTGGAGAGGGTTTTTCTTTATAGATATTTTGAAGGGACTTATAAAAAATGACACGATACAATTTGTATGCTGCAACAGCGAGTGGCATTGAAGCCATTGCTGGAAAAGAATTACGTGATTTAGGGTATGAAACAGAAGTTGAAAATGGACGTGTTCGATTTACAGGAACAAAA
>CAYZZA010000056.1:0-7649 GCA_964482685.1 uncultured Carnobacteriaceae bacterium | reverse complement strand
TTGTCCTTTTTCATGTATAGGCATCGCATTTAAAGAAAAACTGTTTGATTCATGAAAAAAAAATAAAGACCCCAAAAGCGGACGGAGGTCCTCCTTTAGGGTCTTTGTATCTACCAAAAGATTTTATAAATAATTTTTCTACAGCTTACTGTTGCCCAGCTTTTACCCATTCAGCAACTGTTACCGTACGAGCTGCTTGGTGCTTCACAGAATCTTCTACATCTTCAACCATTTTGCCATCTTGTCCAACGGTTACACTTGTTCCGTATGGATTTCCACCTGCGCCAAATAAAACTGGGTCTGTATATCCAGGAGATGCAATGATAGCTCCCCAGTGCATCATGGATGTGTAGAGGGCAAGAATACTTGCTTCTTGTCCACCGTGTGGATTTTGTGCAGAGGACATTGCACTCACTACTTTGTTGATTGTTTTTCCTTGTGCCCACAATCCACCTTGTAGATCAATAAATTGTTTCATTTGTGAAGCCATTGCTCCAAAGCGAGTTGGTGTACTAAAGATAATGGCATCTGCCCATTCAAGGTCAGCAGATGTCGCTACCGGAATATCTGCTGTTGCTTCTACTGTTGATTTCCATAAGTCATTGCCATCAATCACAGATTGAGGAGCAAGTTCTTGTACTTTAAGCAAACGAACATCTGCTCCGGCTGCTTCTGCGCCTTCTTTAGCCCACTTGGCTAATTGGAAATTGGTTCCACCCATACTATAAAACACAACTGCTACATTAACTTTTGTCATTTTTGTCTCTCCCTTAGGTTTTTGATTTTAAACTATATACATTTGTCTGGGTACACTGAATCCTCAGTGAGGCTTTCTTTGCAAACACTCCTGGTAGATTGTTTGCAAGTACCCAAAGCACTCACTTTTTTTACGCGGTTATTCTGATTAATTATACAAGGTTTCTTTAAAAGTAGCGAACATTTTGCTTCGATATACGATTGATTTTTTATTGAATCGATTTCTACTCTTTATTCAACCAGTTTTTTGCTTCTGTGACAGCTTGTGGCGTGAGTCGATGTCCATGCACCCAAACTGTCGATACGTCTGCCCCTCTGCTTTCAAACAAATGCACGACACGTTCGCTTTCAGCAATGGATACAATTGGATCACCTTTTCCAAGCGATAAAAAGATGTCTGTTTGGCTAAAATCTTGCTGTTCGTCTACTTCTTTTGGATACATTGGAGCCAATAAAGCGGCTCGTTTAAAGGTCTGTGGTTCTTGCAACATCATTTCAATCGCAATGTTGGCTCCATTTGAAAAGCCAACAAGAACAACATCTTCCATTTTAAAGTCATAGTTTGCTGCTTTTTCTACAATGAATGCATACAATTCTTGCGCACGTACTTGCAAGTCTTCCCAATCATACTGACCTTCTGCGTGACGTTTGAAAAAACGGTTCATCCCTCTTTCTTTTACCGTTCCACGCACGCTTAGCACGTTGTAATCTGGGTTCAACTGCGCTGCAAGTGGCATCAAATCTGTTTCATTGCCACCGGTTCCATGGAGCATCACAAACACAGGTGCCCCTTTTTTTGTTTCATTGTATAAATAGTTCACACATTTTTCCACCTTTCTATTCAGGCCGCTTGACTGTGAATAATGTGCCTATTTCTGCATAATCATTCCCAGCAAGTCGGCTTACTGCACTTAGCTTCAATGGATCAATATATCCGTTGTGATAAATCGCTTCATCTATATGATAGTGTACCACTTTTAAAAATAAGACATCTGTAGTGGGTATCTTTTCATCATTGTAAACAATAAGCGAATCATACAATTCTGTTTCAAATCGCACTTTGGCTTCTGTCAATCCAGGTACGTGGCTTACAAATGAGTCCGCTAGTGTAAAACCCGAAATATCTATTTCACTTTCTTCTGGTCCTAGAGGTGCGGACGTTTTATTTGCTTTGTCCACATTTTCAGTATCGACAATATGGACAACCGCTCCTTTGTTTTCCAATATGTTGCGACTTGTGTCTTTGGGTAGTCCTTCTACACGTTGTACCGCAATCGAGAACATTGGTGGGTCGTATGTGACAATGTTAAAATAGCTAAACGGTGCGACGTTAACCACCCCAGCTTCAGACTTGGTTGATACTAAGGCAATCGGTCTAGGAATGACAGAACCAATCAAAAACTTCTTCTTTTCTTTTTCTGTAAGTGCTTCTGGAGAAAAATTCAACATGTGTGCCATTTCTTACACATCCAATTCTGGAAGCAAGCGTGTGTACTCTTCTCTCATATGCTCATATTGCGCTGGCAATTGAAGAGTTTGCCCTAACTCATCAAACGTTTCATCAATCATAAAACCAGGCCCATCTGTCGCAAACTCAAAGATCACACGTCCTCGTTCTTTGAGATAGACAGATTCAAAGTAGTTTCTGTCTTTGATCATGGTGGCACCAAATCCTTCTCCTCGAAGTTTGGTTTGCCAGTCTTCTAATGCCTTGATATCTGGAACAGACCATGCAATATGGTGTACGGTTCCAATCCCAAAACGTCCACCTGGTTGTGGAAGAATCGGGGTTAAAATACGGTGTTTTTCTTTGCCAACCGTTTCAAAATGGTGGTAATCTCCTTCGACTGTTACTCGAGTCAAACCCATTTGTGTTGTTAGCAAGTCGTTGGTCTCTTTTGGATTTGCAGACAACAAAATCGATCCATGGAATCCTAGAATCGCTGGAGTATCCGCTTCAGTATCGCCTTCTACAAGCGCTAGATCAAGTTGATGAATATCTTGAAATTCTAATGTCGTGTTGCCAAACAAGTTAGTTTGTTTAAATGTAAGACTTTCTGCAGTGAGGTGCTCTTTCCAGTATTCCACACTTCCTTTAGGGATACGAAAGGCAATACGGCCAACTTGTCCACTACCTTTCCATCCGTAATTGTTGTTTGGCCATGGGAAAAAGGTCATTATAGTGCCTGGTGTGACATCATGATCGGAGAAATAGAGATGATACACGCTTGGATCATCAAAGTTGACGGTTTGTTTGATTAATCGAAGACCCAACACATCACGGTAAAATTTTAGGTTTTCATTTGGGTCCCCTACAATAGCACTAATATGATGAATTCTGTTAACGGGGTTCATGGTCTCATCGTCTCCTTTTAGTCATATTTGTTTTTGCTTGTCAGATTAGTTTTTGTGAATCATTTGGATGAACGCGTAGTATCAAATGGACGAATCTGTGCTTCAATCTCAGCACGTTTAGGTTCTAAGAATGGAGGCAGAGACAAGCTCTCTCCCATTGTTTCATAGGGTTCATCTTGCATAAATCCTGGACCATCAGTGGACAATTCTATCAAGATATGTCCCACTCGAGTATACAAAGCTTCAAAGTAAAAACGATCGACTTGTCCTGAATGACTCATTCTAGCTTGATTGTATCTTTCTTCCCAATATTTCAATGCTTCGTGATCTTTGACGCGGAAAGACACGTGATGCACTTGACCGTATCCTTGACGACTTGGGGTTGTTTCATCTTTTCTTAAAATAACTTGCCCACCATTGCCACCTTCTCCTACATCAAACAAAGTAACAGTCTCTTCTTCAAGAATTGGCGTCATGCCGTAGACATTTGATAGAATTTGTTTGAACTCGTCAAAATACGTGACAGTGATTTCAATGGGTCCCAATCCATAGATGGCTTTGTCTTCAGGAACTGGTCCATTTTTCCATGGCTTACCTGGCAAAACACCTTCGTTGTGTTCATCTGAGAAAAGTTGGTATTTTTGTCCATCTGCTTCTTCAAATGGCAGTATTTTTTTGCCAAATAATTCTTGAATCCCATCATGTTTTACACCGAACTCATCAAAGCGCGCTTCATAATACGCCAAGGCGGCATCATTTGGTACTCTTAAACCTGTGCGAGAAATCGAGTTGGTACCGGATGTCCCTTTCGGATTGTTTGGAAAATCAAAGAACGTCATATCTGTTCCGGGTGAACCAATGTCATCTGCAAAGAATGTGTGATACGTATGAATGTCGTCTTGATTGACCGTTTTTTTGACCAAACGCATTCCAAGTACTTCTGTAAAAAATTTATAATTTCTCATTGCATTGTCAGTCATAGCTGTTACGTGGTGAATACCTAATAATTCATTTGTCATGTGTATAATCTCCTTTTTGTGTCTATCATCTATTGTGTTTTAAACGCACATTTAACTTTGTGCTGCATGTGATTTTATATGCTTCCACATTTAACTTGATTTGTTCAATTCAATAAACTCTCCGCATATTTGCCTACTCGTTTTAGTAAGTCGATCGCCGTACCTACTTCTTCGTCATCCCATTCCGCAAATACTTTTGTGATTAACGCTTCTTGTTCTTTCACACGTATATCCATATACTCTTTGCCTGCATCAGTGATGCACGCAAACATTTTACGTCGATCTTCTTCACAAGGTTTTCGATAAAGGAATCCTTTTTTTTCAAGTTTATCAATCACATAAGTGATGCTGCCACTCCCCATCAGGACGCGTTTTCCAATAGATTGAATAGGCATCTCCCCTCTGTGATACAACAGCTCCATAACTGCATATTCATTTAAATTGATTTCTTTTTTTAGAAAATCTTGTTTGATTAGCTTTTCGACGGATTGTGATGCCTTCATAAAAACCGTGAATGCTTTAATCCGTACGTCTTTGTCATCCATCTTTTCACATCCCACTAAATTGATTAGTTTTAAATATATTAAATTTAATCTATTTGCATCTTAAAGCATTCTTTTTTATTTTGCAACCCTTTTGCAAAAAAAGATTAAATTTAATGTATTTTTCTAAACCGACATTGGAAAATGAATAAGATACATCTTTGTCTGGAATCAATCGTTAAGTTTTTATGAAGATGAGCATTACAGTGCGCCTTGCCTATAGAGCTATGATATGATACAAATGGAACTACCAAGATTTTAAAGGAGGAGATTTTTTGAACAGATTAGAAGGTAAAACAGCTCTTGTTACAGGGGCTGCTCAAGGGATGGGCGAACAACATGTTAGACGTTTTATTGAAGAAGGAGCAAACGTGGTCTTGACCGATATTTCAGCTGAAAAAGGGCAAGCACTTGCAGAAGAGTTAGGCGAAAAAGCCTTGTTCATTAAACACGACGTCACCAGTGCTGAAGACTGGGAGAACGTTGTCTCTGAAACCGAGAAAAAATTTGGACCTATTCATATCCTTGTAAACAACGCTGGGATTTCAATGAATAAGAGTTTACTAACGATTACAGAAAAAGAGTACCGTAAAATTGTTGACATCAACCAAGTATCTGTCTTTTTAGGCATGAGAACAGTTGCTCCGTCTATGAAAAAAACAACCGGAGGATCAATCATTAATATCTCTTCCATTAACGGAATTGTTGGTGGCGCTATTGGGTATACAGATACTAAGTTTGCTGTGCGTGGGATGACTAAAGCAGCTGCTTTGGAATTGTCTCACTCTGGCATTCGTGTAAATTCTGTCCACCCAGGAGTTATCCAAACACCTATGATTGATCAAGAAGATTCACGCGAAGCCATCAAACAATTTGCTAAATCCATTCCACTAAAACGTATTGCTGAGCCTGGTGAAGTAACCAACATGGTTCTCTTCCTTGCATCTGATGAAGCAAGCTACGTTACTGGGTCTGAGTTTATTGTTGATGGTGGTATTACAGCGATGTAATGTTTCACACACGCAACTTTGTGCAAATAGTTAAAACAGTATACAGTTAAAAACAGCGCCCCCCAAATTTGGAGGGCGCTGTTTTTAGCTGTATACTTGTTTTCATTCTATAGTCTCTTTGTGTTGCACTTTGTTTGATGAACTAAACACACACGCCTTATCAGACTTCTTTAGTTTAGTTGCAACACATTTTGGTTAAATTCTTCTTTGATGGATTGCAATAGTTTCTCATTGGTTATGATTTCAGATGCAGTATGTACAAGTGCCTCAATCATTGTCATCATGGCTTGGTACCCTGTTTCTGTACGTGTACATTCACGGAACTCTACGGTATGTGCAGACATTTTTTTGCCGTTTGTAATTTCGTAGAATGGATTGATGGCTGGAACGACTTGGCTAACGTTCCCCATATCCATCGAGCCCATCGACTCTCTTTCTTCCTCATTTACACTGACTCCAAGCGCTTCAAGATGCGTATTGAAAACAGTCGAGAGTGTTTTGTTTGTAATCATGTTGTGGTAACTATTTTCGTAGTTTCCATACTCCATGGTGCATCCCGCAGCCAACGCTCCAGCTTCAGCACACCGAATCACTTTGCTTTTTAACTCATGCAGATAAGGCATGTCCATCGCACGTACATAAAACTCTGCACGTGTAAAATCTGGAATCACATTGGCAGCTAATCCCCCTTCTTTGATAACGCCGTGTACGCGCGCTTCTGGACGAATCTGTTGACGCAACGTACTGATGTTGTTAAATGTGTTGAGTACAGCATCCAAAGCGTTAATTCCTTCATAAGGAGCTGCAGCAGCATGTGCTGTTTTTCCATAAAAGCGAAATTCAATTGCTTCCATAGCCATGGATGTTCCACTTGGGTACCACCCATCTGCAGGGTGGGTACACAAAGCCACATCCACATCCGCAAATGTGTCGGCATCTGCCATATTGACTTTTACACCGCTAGTTTCCTCCGCAGGTGTTCCAAGAACCACCACTGTTCCACCTAGTTCATCGACTAGCTTGGATAATGCAATCCCTGCCCCTGTGTCTGTGGCTCCTAAACTATTGTGTCCGCACCCATGTCCAATTCCTGGCAACGCATCATACTCGGATAAAAAGGCAATGGTTGGACCTTCCTTTGCTCCTTTATACGTGGCCCGGAATGCAGTGTCAAATCCTAAATAAGGGTATTCCACCTCAAAGTTGTGCTTTCTTAAAAGATCCACATGAGCTTGAGATGATTTAAATTCCTCGAACCCAAGTTCTGGGTTTTCATAGATATAATCACTCAGCTCTTGTAGTTCTGTTCGCAAAGAGGCCACCATTTCATGTATCGATTCATTTGACATATTATCCACTCCTTAGTTGTATATATAGCACGTATTTTTCAGTACGTATCTACTGTTGTCTTTTCCAAACAAATTCAGCCTACCTTGGCTTCTATTCATCCAATCTGCTTCTAGAAAGGCCCATAAGCTGTAGCATGTGCAAAAAGTAAAAAGATTAAGCCAATCAAAAGCCAAGTAATCATTAGCGGCATCAAAAACTTCGCCCATTTTCCATATGAAATACGAGCAATGGCCAGTTGGGCAATCAAAATACCTGATGTGGGCATGATGGAATCCAAAAAACCGTCTCCAAGTTGAAAGGCGAGCACACTTGTCTGCCGAGTAATCTTAAGTGTATCGGCCAAAGGAACCATCAAAGGCATCGTTGCAGCAGCTTGTCCACTTCCGGACGGAATAACAAAGTTAATGAGAATCTGGGTGATGTACATCCCCGTTACGGACAACATACTTGGCAATTTGCTGATTTGGCTTGAAAAGAAATGAATAATGGTATCTAAAATCAAGCCATTTTCCATCACAACCAGAATCCCACGTGCCAATCCTACTACAATCGCTGCAAACACCATGTCTTTTGCCCCAATCACAAAGGTATCCGCAATTTCATTCGGTCTCATGCCT
>CAYZZA010000055.1:2285-7750 GCA_964482685.1 uncultured Carnobacteriaceae bacterium | reverse complement strand
CGTGATTCATCCTACGATTGAAATCGCAGGTTTTCTCACTGACGCCCTTGATAAAGAACGGGCATCAAGTTTATAGAATAATCAAGTCTTTGGATAGCGTCATCAAGTTTCGGTTTCCGTCTGGCGTAATCAACAAATCATCTTCCAAACGTACGCCTCCAATTCCTGGTAAGTAAATACCTGGTTCGTTGGTGATGACATTTCCTGGTACAAAACGTTGCTCACTTTTTGAGGATACGTTAGGCCCTTCGTGTACTTCCAACCCAATACTGTGGCCGGTGGAGTGCCCAAATGCCTCTCCGTACCCTTTTGAGGTGATATAGTCACGGGCAACGGCATCTAATTCAACCCCGGAGATACCAGGTCTAGCTGCTTGTTCCACACGTGCATGTGCTTCCTTAACGATGGCGTACACTTCTTTCAATTTCTCGCCTGGATCGCCCAGCGCAAATGTACGTGTCATGTCTGACACATAACCTTTGTAGTAGCACCCAAAGTCAACCGTAATCATGTCCCCTTGTTCAATCACTTTGTCGCTGGCTACGCCGTGTGGCATAGCAGAACGAACCCCACTGGCTACGATGGTCTCAAAAGACAACCCGGAAGCCCCTAACTGTCTCATATGGAAATCAAGTCCCGTAGCTACTTCAATTTCAGTCATACCTGGTTTGATTGTTTTCAACATCTGTTGGTATGCAGATTCGGTTATTTCAATAGCTTTTTCAATGAATTTGATTTCAGAGTCTTCTTTTACTTCACGCAATTGTTCGATTAAGCCTGTGACGGGCTCCAACTCACATGAAAGGGTTTCTTCCAACACTGTGTATGTGGCATACGTGACGACTTCTTCTTCGAATCCTAATACGTTGATTTGTTCTTGTTGAACAAGTTTTTCTACTTCCGCATAAATCATGCCGCCATGTTGGATAACCTCAAACTCTTTTGCTTGGTCTTTAGCTTGTTCTGTATAGCGGAAATCTGTCACAAAAAACGCTTTGTCTTTTGTGACGACTGCGACTCCGGCTGTTCCTGTAAACCCAGCAATATAACGTAAGTTATATGGATTGCTTACCAATAAAGCATCTAATTCTTGTTCTTTCAATAACTCTTGCACTTTTTCTACACGCATGTTGTGACCTCTTTTCTTAGTCTAGGTAAATCGTTCTTCTTTTACTCGTTCTTTTGTAGTATACCAAAGACACGCGTAGAAATAAATAACGCACACAGAAGATTGTCTAGAAGGCGAAGCCCACATCTTTTTTCACTTTGCTGGAACACAAAAAAGCCCTTTTCACCGCATTGTGGGAAAAGAGCCTTCTTGTGTATGCATCTTTTGGCGATTTGATAATCGGGTTCGTTCGTTAATTTGTTAATTCGTTAATTCGTTAATTTGCTAGTTCATTGGTTCATTGGTTCATTAGTTTGTTAGTTCCTTATTTAGTTACTAAGTTACTAAGTTGCTAAGTTGCTAAGTTGCTTAGCTACTTGATGACTGAATGTCTTCTTCCTTATCCAGTCTCGTCCTTTTTTAAGAATCCCTCATACTCTAGACAAAAGGACCCTCTTTTTGCTCTGTCTCACACGAACTATCCAATGGATGTCATCGTCCGACATGCAACATGCGGCATTAACGTTTTTCTGAACTCTTTTTCACTCATCTTCTCCGAGCGAGCGGCGGACAGGTGCGCCTTCTTCGTTCGCACTTTCTTCTGCTTGCCCGTCAGGAACAGGTGCAGGTAGAAGTAGGATCTGATGCTTGTGGGTAAACCCACTGGGCAAGGTGACCGTTAACTGCACAGTGTCTTGTCCTTGCTTTTCCACTAAGACGTCTCCGGCATTAAACACATACGTCCCTACAGAAAGTGGTCCTCCATGTTGATGCGTCAATTGGATATCTTGTTCTGTTAACAGTGCCATCGTCTGAGCACGGTAACTGTCTTGAATCAGCTGATGGCCCACCAATTGAAATTTTGCGCGCTGGGAAAGACTCATCAAAAAAGCAGAGACAAGAAAAAGAAACAACAGCGCAGATGGCAATGCTGAACCTGTGGCCTCGGCAAGGTGTCTGTTACTGGCGTGAGGAGAGCGGGATTTCTGCATGGTGCTTTTCTCCATTCATAAAGAAAACGTCTATCCATAAAAAAGAAGAGTGGACATCAAATTTCACAGCTTCTATACCCGTTAACATTGGTTGATGCCCTTGTTTGCTGACTCTTCGTCGCAACAATTGGCCGTAGCGCTCATAGTACACCTCTTCTATGGATTGATTGTCTTCGACCCATCGTTGTAATTTCAGTTCTTGTTTCAAATGGTGAACGTACTCCATTTCTTTTATGTCTTGTTCGAATTGGTGCACAAACAAATGAAACTCCATCTCTTTTCCAGTGCTGGTTGCTTCCTTTGCGACACGAAAGTGGCGATATGAAAATGATAGTACCAATGCACACAACATCGTTACGCTCAGTGCTACAACTGTTTCAAGTAAAGTGAAGCCTCGTTCATTCCTGTGCTTTAACAGGTACAGTTTCTTTTGGTGGATGTGGTTTTTCCAACATAGTAATGGTTTCTGTCCAGTTTCCATATGTGACACGTATTCCTCCCTGAGTCTGGGTCCTTCTTGTGTCGTCTTCCAACCTGTGTGCTCTAGAGACTTCCCTAAAAGATGCGGGGACTAGGAGTTGTTTATGTTCTATTGTGTATCTAGCTCGCCTGGCTTCTTCCAACACTAGTCGTGTCGCGGTGGTCTGTTCCTTTTCTTCTGTGACACGGCGGAGAAAAAAGTTCGTCGACGGACTATACACCGCTAAGGCAAGAGTCACAACTGTCAATGCAAGGAGACTTTCAATAAGGAGGAAGCCTTCTTGGTGTTTATTCTGAGACCAAATGACGCCCACTTCCTAACTGAATGGTCACGTTTCGCCTACGCTTGTTGGCTAGAAACCGAATGGTTAAAGGAGCCGATACATTCCCAGTCTGCCCATTGTAATGAAACTGTTGTACGTTTCCCGCAACGAGAGACACACTTTCTGGAAGGATCATGGCCTTTAGCAAACTGGATTCAGATGACTGACTGGCGTTTTGGAAACCAATCCGCTGACTACTTGGATACATCGTGACCATCGACCGTGTTCCACTAACAATAGCGAGCGTTTGCATGGTCTGAAGACGGCTTTCCAATTCTGTAAAAAACCACTCTTCTTCCAACTTTCCATGCACTTCGTGTGTCTGCACAGATGGCAATGACAACGTGAGCGTCACGATAAACAACACCACAATGGATTCCAGTAAAGTAAACCCTTCTTCGTTCATCTTTTCCCTCCTTAAGCCTCCTTGCTATGTATTGTTTTACCGAGTCCATAGATTTTTTAGTTTCCGCGCTTTTTATATAGATTCTTATTTCTTTCGCACATGCGTAGGTTCTTTCGTTTATCTACAAACTTTTTATTTAGGTGACACTTTGTCTCCAGACAACGTAAATTTCTCAGCTGCTTCAGTCATTTGCTTGTCGGTTAAGTACCCCTTTGCTTTTAAGCTGTCAAAACTGTCTGGGGTTGAACGCACTTCCAGTTTGTACAAGTCTACTTGGGATTGTAAAACAGAATGCAACGCATCTTTTCCGGTCACTTGCGCTTTTTCTTGGGAGCTCATCACTCCAGGAATGACTAACAACATGAGCATCGATACGATAAACAACACCACAATCATTTCCATTAAGGTAAATCCTTTTTGATCTTTCCGTACAGAAACCACACCTGACTTTTTCATACTATTCCCTCCATATTAGACAACATTGGGAGCAACAACGCTCCGTACACACTCAAAATCAAAAAAGAAATAAGGAGAAAAGACAGCGGTTGGATGTAGGCCATCAGCTTGTCTACCCGTCTTTCCATCTCCTGTACACATTCTTCTGCGTAGACCAACAATTCTTTTCCAACATGACTAGACTGTTCGCCGTGTGATACAACTCGGCTAAATTCTGGATTCAAAAACACACACTTTTGGATACTTTCTGAAAAAGAGCCTCCTTTGCGCAATTCCGTGTCCAAAAAAGCCCCTGTTTCTTGCAAGAGTGGCATCATGTTTGTTTCTTGCATCAACTGCACAATGTCGTGAAGTTCCAACCCACTTTCGTACAAATGCCCCCACTCTTGGCTAAACAACTGGGAGTAATACAGACGGACAAGAGGCCCTACAATGGGAAAGGTTGAAAAAAAGACCGCTTGTTCTATCGGTGATTTGAAGCGCAGATACATGCGCAGGCCTCCCCACAAGAAAAGCCCCCCTGCAAAGCAAGCTCCCAACAAGCTTGGAAAATACTGAACAAACAACGAGGCCAACCGCCCCATTCGCTCCCAACTCGTCTGACCTACTCCTGTTTCACTCACCAAATAGGGAAGCAACACAGAGCGCATGCTCAACAGCAACCCTGTCATAAATACAAACAACACACTTGGATATGCCATCAGTGTCAGCAACTTCTTTCGTCTTTTGTCTCGTTCTTCTAAAGCGACTCCAGATGCATATATCGCTTCGGCGTAGTGTCCATGTGCGGAGGCAAAATAGATTTGAGAGACGACTTGAGGCGGAAACGCCAACGTGGCGAGTGCTTCATGTAGAGGATATCCCTCTTCAAGGTGCACATACAACAGACGAATCACTGCGACTTCTTTTTCATTGGATAAGAGGGTCTGACTAAACGACAATGCCTCTTTTAGGGAAAAGCCTTCACGCAGCAAACTGCCAAATCGTTTTAAAAACCACGCCTGACGAGTCGCAGAAAGCAACGGACGGTCACGGAATAATATAGGTTTCGTAGGTAGCGGTTGTGATGTATCCATACGCCCACGCCTTTCTCATTCGTTGATTAAATACATCTGGCTCGCCACCTTTATTTGTGCCTTGATCGGACTGCTTAGAAGAAAGAACGGCTCTCTGCAGCAACCTTTCTAAGGCACTGCCATGGCGAACATCATACAAAGCCGCACGTTTGCCTTGGTGGAGTAAATGCGTACAATACACCGAACAGCCTGTTTCACACAGCGCGCAATACCGGGGCAAGAGTTTTTGGTATGCAATGCCTAAGACTGTTTGTTTCAGTACTGTATGTGAGATGCCTAATTCCAGCAAACGTTCCAATACCCCACTAGCGTTTTTAGCGTGGACACTCGCAATCATCAAATGCCCGGTCAATGCCCCACGAATGACCATTTTCGCCGTTTCTTCGTCCCGAATTTCTCCCACAATCAAAATATCAGGATGGTGGCGCAGACTCGATTTTAACAACGTTTCATACGTCACCCCGGCTTTTTCATTGACTTGGCACTGGAGAAACGAAGGTTCTTCTACTTCCACGGGGTCTTCGACCGTAATGACTTGTTGCTGCGTTGTATTTGTGTAGGCACGCACCAATTGATACATAGTCGTGGTCTTTCCCATCCCCACGGCACCCGAAAAAAGCAACA
>CAYZZA010000055.1:0-2185 GCA_964482685.1 uncultured Carnobacteriaceae bacterium | reverse complement strand
AATTGATACATAGTCGTGGTCTTTCCCATCCCCACGGCACCCGAAAAAAGCAACAAGCCGCTTTTGTACCGGACCAACCGTTTCAGTGTCTCCACATCTTCGGCAAAAAAGGTTTGTCGTTCTAACTCCACGCCATCTGCTTTGGCTAAGAGACGAACTACGAGGGATTCTTCTTGTTTAAAATTGGTGATGGTTGAAAACCGGAGATCTTGTTTGACGTTCTTTATCATCCAACTAGCCGATCCACTTTGTGGGCGGCGCCTTTCCCCTACATCCATGTTGCCAAGAAACTTCACAAACGAAATGATACGAGCCCCGGTTTCATGATCAAACCATTCTTCGGGACGTAAGGACCCATATCGCCTAAACAGGCACGTATATCCTTGGCCTTCAGGCATCACGTGGATATCGCTCACATTTGATGCAACTGCTTTTTCTAACAGGGTGTCTATCTTTCTTTCAATGTCCACTCCTTCCCTCCTTTTCTTGGATAGCCTACTTCAAGATATGCAAATCCCCTTCATTCTTGCGTTCCAAATAAAAAAAGCCAACGCATTCTTTGCGTTGGCTTTTTGACTGATTTAAATTTTTCACGAATCTTGGTGGTCTTCTCTTTCACAAGTTCATGCGGTCTTATCCATTCTAGATCAAGCTGTAAACTTTTTGTGCCGTCTGTTTTAAAACTCTGCGTTGTGAAACACTTCAGTTACGTCATCATCGTCTTCAAGTTTATCTAACATAGTTTGAAATAGTTCGATGTTTTCTTCTGATAATGGAATCGATGTTTGCGGCACCATGGTGATTTCTGCCGTATCCAATTCATACCCTTCTTTGATCAAACCGTCTCGAACAGCCGTAAAATCAGCTGTGTCGGTATAGATTTCAAACACATCGTCAGAAGTCTCGACGTCTTCGCCGCCATATTCCAAGACGCTCATTAACATGGTGTCTTCGTCAACGTCTAATCCTTCTCGGCTAATCGCAATATATCCTTTGCGGTCAAACAAATAGTTTACTGATCCTTTTTCTCCTAATGTTCCGCCGTTTCTTGTAAACGCTACGCGGACGTTGGTACTTGTACGGTTGGTGTTGTCTGTTAAAGCATGTACCAATACAGCTACGCCTTCAGGTCCATACCCTTCGTACATGGTTTCATCGTAATGCTCGCCCTCACCTGCTTGTGTGGCCCGTTTAATGGCTCGTTGAATATTGTCGTTTGGCATATTGTTTGATTTGGCTTTATCAAGAGCTAAACGTAGCGCTGGGTTTAAGGTGGGGTCTGGATCTCCACTTTTTGCCGCCATATAAATTTCACGCGATAATTTTTGAAAGATTTTGCCTCTTTTTTCGTCTTGTGCGCCTTTGCGCCCTTTAATATTGTTCCATTTGGAATGTCCAGCCATCCAAAAAACCCTCTTTCGTTTCAGTGTAGTGGTCCGTGTGGACCTTTGTTAGTATACCAGATATTTCCTTGTCCATAAAGGGGCGAGACATCGCTAAAGAGAAGTCTTATCTCCGCCGATAACGCGTCTTCTTCCGGCTTGTAAAGAGCCAACTCATCAAGATCCCCGTCGCTGCCCCCGCCCAGTCCAAATAGATATCTTCTAAAAGCGGGGTTCGGCCTGGTGTGAGTCCTTGATGAAACTCATCAAACGAAGCGTATCCTGCTGCGAGCAAAAAGGCGAGAAACAGCGCAAGCGGCACGCTGTCTAGTTTTTCTTTCAAGCCCATAAACCAAGACAATCCAAGCAAAAAATAAATAAAAAAGTGAGCCCCTTTTCGCAAAAAAAACTCAATGAACGCACTATAGCCAAGTGCATGGATGCTTATTTCTTTGCCTGCGTACCCAAAACGTACAGGAGCAAGCAGTTGTTTTAGTGGCTCATTCACAAACAACCGATTCAATAACGGGGTGACTGATTGTTGTTCGTACGACATCGACGAACTATAAAACAATCCCACCATAATGACACATGCCAAAATAAGATACCCATTTTCTTTCCAAGATGATTTCACTCCATCATACGCTCCCTTAGTTATGCTCGTATTTTTTGATCTACATAGCGTCTTTAGTGTTTCTTTTTCTTTGTCTATACGACTACGATTCTTTGTATGCATGTTTCTTTTTCTTTCGTAAATTTCAAGTTTAAGTTAGCCACTACAGGTAACTCATTTGTTTGATACC
>CAYZZA010000054.1:4980-7851 GCA_964482685.1 uncultured Carnobacteriaceae bacterium | reverse complement strand
ACATGGAATTCACATGGCGTTTTTTAGTTAGCAGTGGCTAACTTCATTATAAAATCCACCGTTAAATGATTTGCTAGACCTTTGAAATCTCAGAGTGAGATTATTAGGATTTTAGAGGGAAATATAAAAGTAAAAAAAACGCTTGGAAAGAAGAGGTAATCCTCAGCTTTTTAGGCGTTTTTTAGGCTTAACTATTTTGAGTTTAAAGAATCATAAAGACTGGAAGAATCATTGGGTTTCGTTCCATTTGCTCATAGAAAAATCTTTTCAGATCTTCAATCACACTATTTCTAAGTTTGTATTCATTGAATTGATCATATTGTAAGGCACGTTCAATGGTCCGGTAAGCCACGCTTTGTGCTTGCTGAATCAATTCATCTGATTCACGCATGTAGATAAACCCACGTGAAATAATATCTGGACCAGAAAGAACTTCTTTTTTAGCGGTATCAATCGTTGCTACGACTAGAACAAGACCATTTTTAGATAGCAAGTGACGATCTTTTAAGACAATGTTTCCGATGTCCCCGATTCCTTTTCCATCTACATAAATGTCTCCAGCTTCAAACGAACCGGCATATCGTGCACTATCTTCTGTAAAAGCAATCACATCTCCGTTGTTCATTACAAAACAATTGTCTTCGGGAACGCCAGTTTTTTCAGCTAATCCAGCATGGATTTTCTGCATGCGGTATTCCCCGTGGATAGGCATAAAATATTTAGGTTTCATAAGTCGCAACATGAGTTTTTGTTCTTCTTGTCCACCATGACCAGAAGTGTGGATATTGTTAAGCTTTCCATGTATAACTTCTGCTCCAGCTTCCATGAGTAGGTTAATAACCCGGTTTACGCTAGATGTATTCCCTGGAATAGGGGAGCTGGAAAAGATAACCGTGTCTGATGGTTGAATGGAGATTTGTCTGTGCGTCCCATTGGCAATACGACTAAGTGCAGCCATAGGCTCTCCTTGAGAACCTGTACATAAAATCAGAATTTCATTAGCGGGATATCGTTTTAGTTCATTTGCGTTCACAAATGTATCATCTGGCGCATCAATGTAGCCCAATTCTCTACCGGTTTCTACGGATGTAGCCATGCTACGACCAAAGATAGCAACTTTTCGGTTTGTTTGAATGGCAGCAGAAATCACTTGCTGCACACGAGAGATATTAGACGCAAATGTAGCAAAAATGACGCGCCCATCAATTTTTTGTAGCAAACTACGAATAGTGTCTCCGACAACTTGTTCAGATTTTGTAAATGAAGGAATTTCAGCGTTTGTACTATCGGATAGCAGGGCTAAGACCCCTTCTTCGCCAATACGTGCCATTTTGTGCAAATCTGCGGGTTCCCCAACGGGCGTAAAGTCAAACTTAAAGTCACCTGTTTGCACAAAGACACCAGAAGGCGTTTTTACGACTACACCAAATGCTTCTGGCACACTGTGTGTGGTTCTGTAGAAGCTAACAGATGTTTTTCTAAATTTAATAACAGAATCATCACTAATTTCATGGATTTCAGTTGTACGTAGTAGACCGTGTTCATTTAATTTGTTTTTGATCAGTGCAAGAGCTAGACCACCTGCATAGATAGGCACGTTCACTTTCCGTAAAAAGAAAGGAATCCCTCCGATATGGTCTTCATGTCCATGAGTGATGAAAATTCCTTTTATTTTTTGTTGGTTTTCGATTAAGTATGTGTAATCAGGGATAACATAATCAATCCCAAGTAAATCATCTTCTGGAAACTTGATTCCACAGTCAATAATAATGATTTCATCTTGAAACTGGATGCCATACATGTTTTTTCCAATTTCACCTAGACCACCGACGCCATAGACCGCAGTCTCGTTGTTTTTAATATGCAATTTCATTTTTTGTTCTCCTTATATCAATTTGTTTTTACCGTTATTTTTTTAACATTAGAAAATAAAAGACAGCTTCCAATTGTCTTCCATATTACGTTCGAAGGTTGTTTTAAGAACAACAGGTAGGTATATTCTAACACAATTAGAAATGTAAGTATAGAAAGGAAGAATGTGTGCCTATTTTTAAAATAAAAGACTTGCATAGATATGAGGGATTTGCTATACTAATATTTGGTTAAGGAAACAGGGGGTATAGCTCAGTTGGGAGAGCGCTACGCTGGCAGCGTAGAGGTCGTCGGTTCAAGCCCGTCTATCTCCATTTAGAGTATCATAAGCAAAGTAAACCGAAAAGACTTTAAAGGTTGATTTCATAGCCTTTAAAGTCTTTTTTGTTTTAGAATATTGTGGAGTACTCCTATACAATGCATCAGTCATCTAAAAACATTTTGCTTCCTGTTGATTTAAATAACGAGATTTTAGCGAGCAAACTATTCGATGAAGGAGTTGATTAAGTGAAAAACAATAGGGGAACAATGCACCACCGGAGTGGACGATTGAGGGTTGCAACGTTTAATATTGGTCATAGCGTCATTGAACATACTCAGTACCGAGACTACATTCACACCAACTACATAGATCTCGTTGCTCTGCAAGAGGTCCGCTTCGATAAATTGCATGAGCTATGTACGGATAAGCTAAATCATCTTACATATGTTGAAACAGATGGGGGACAGATAAATGCGATTCAATCCGGCATGAGACTACTGGATAAAGTAGAAACAAGCTTGATTGGCAAAGGAGAACAGCGGAAACTGTTAAAGGTTTCCACGTTTTTTAAAAAGCACACGCTATCTTTTTATACAACACACTTAGATGCCGCATATGACAACTCTACTCGGCTCGCTCAATTGCACCAAATCAAAGAAATTATGGACAAAGATCAAGTAGAGTACAAAATATTGTTGGGGGATTTTAATATTCGTGATGTCTCTCATTTTGAGATA
>CAYZZA010000054.1:0-4970 GCA_964482685.1 uncultured Carnobacteriaceae bacterium | reverse complement strand
CCACTGAAATCTTTACAAGGACACCTTGGTACTTATTTTGGCACATGGGATCAAAGTAGGGGGGAATGGGATAGTTTGTGCACGGACAATATTTTAGTTACAGAAAACATTGAGTTTGGGCGCAGTTGCAGAGTGGCAAATAAAATGAAGTCCGACCATCATATGTTGTGGGTAGAATTACAATTAAAAGAAGATCCAAAAGGGTGACTTTTTCTAGAAAAGTGGCGTTGCTATAGAAAGTGAAGAAGACACCAACAAGTTCAAAAAATCTTCTAAGAGGAGATGCAATGACTTTTAGTCTTCGCTTGTGTACACTTTATATAAATGGAGCAATAAATTTGAATCACGAGCAGTGAAAAAAGCCAATTCAGTAAACACTTTCATCCTTGACTCATCAAACCCTTGTTCTTCAATGGTGTTTTTTATTGTTGGGGTCATAAAGTACAAGGAATCAATGGCTTTTGTATACTCGTTTACAAATTCAGCAAAACCTTCATGGTCTTTCAAGAGAATTTCTTTAAACGCAACATTTTTTTTGTGTGTATCCAATATATTTTTAAAATATTCTTCAGGAGTACATTTAGCCGATTTTGCTTGTTCTCTGATTTGCTTTTTTAAATAAGGATCCATCCGAAACACGTAACCCATCCTTTCTAAGCGCTCATTTTTCTTTATCCATGCTTAAAGATATCACATGATCGATGTAAAAGGTAACTTATTTTCAGGAGGTATTTTTGTTGGATAAAAAGGACGCAAGTGGGGCATAAAAGAGAGTAAAAACTAGCTCATATGACCGCTAGACAAGCGGTTATTTTAAATAACTACGACAAAAAAAGTGACATTTGTAGCATTTTTGTCACAATTTGAAAAAAAAAACGGATTTAATGTGAAGAATCTTACTATTCGTAAGTATCATATGGTATACTACGTTTATCCAAATATACTATTTCATAGCTATTTCTTAGCTTATCCCTGCCATCTTCTATTTTAAAATAGAGTAAGATGGTTGATACATAGATTGTATCTTATACAGAAAGTATTCTTCAAATACAATCAAAATACAGGGGTCTATATTCAAATATAAAATTGAATACTTAGATTTTTACCCATGGTGATGTTGAAAATCTGTTTCACTTGCGACCTACAGGTCACAAGCGAAACAGATTTTTTTATTAAAAAAGATACTTGCCTTAATAACTAAGTTGTTTCAAAGCTTCCACGTCGGTTACTTCGATAGCACCTCTTGAAACAGAGACAATGCCTTCACGTGAAAAATATTGAAGCATACGAGACACTACTTCTCTTGCAGAACCTAGATGTTGAGCAAGTTGTTCGTGTGTTTGAAAAACAGTTTTGTTTTTTGTTCGTTCAATTTCATCTAAAAGAAAGTGACCCAGACGTTGATCTAGTTTTAAAAAAAGGATTTTGTCTATGGTCCACATGACATCTGAAAAACGTGTAACAGTTTCAGCCAACAAAAAATTCTCAACATGGAGATATTTTTGCACGTTATGGATGCTTTTTAAGTCTACGATTAAGACCTCACTTTCTACTTGTGCATCAACGTGTACGTCAAATGTGATGTTGTTTAGTGCACAACTAGCTGATAACACACACAAATCATTTTCTTCTAAACGATACAGACTAACTTCTTTGCCTTCATCTGATAAAAGATACGCACGTAAGAAACCACTTTTGACAATCAAAATCCCTTCACACGAGTGTTGGCCACTATGAATTGTTTCATTCTGTTGATACGTGATTTTCTTGACATGTTTCAAAATGGATGCTTGTTCTTCAAGCGAGAGTTTTTTTAAAAAAGTGAGAACGCTGTAGATTTTTTTTCTGTCTTCAATTGCTAACACACTGGATTCTCCTTCGTTCACAAGTGACTGTGACTTTGTCACAGACATCTAGTTAGGGATAAGGTTTAATTGTATCATAAAACAATTTATTGAAGGAGCGGTTGTATGACAAAAGATTTAAAATGGATGCAAAAAGCAATGATACTTGGGTTTTCTTTTTTTGTTGCTGTTTTGCTTGTGAAACCGGTAGGGGTGACGACTCAGTTTAGTGTCGCAACCGGAATCGTTCATAGTGCAGTAGATCCGAATGTGATTACAGAGAATGCTGGACGAGAAAGCGGATACGAAAGTACGAATGCGTATTACGATCGAAGTGAAGGAAAATTAGCCAAAAGTATAAAAAATCCATTGAACTATAGTTTTATTTTTGTCTTGGCAATTCCTGCAGGTGCATACGTGGAAAACCGACTAAAAAACAAAAAAAATCTGGCGAGAAAAGCAACCTCTAAATCAAGCACAGATAGAAGCGTACAGCCCAAGCTGTCAGCAAAAGATTATCTTCCATCCTTTGTATCTGGTTTTTTGTTATTATTTGGAGCTCGAATGGCCGGTGGATGTACAAGCGGTCACATGATGAGTGGGATTATGCAAAGTAGCGTGAGTGGTTTTGTTTTTGCAGCATCTGTGTTTGTTGTTGCGATTCCGATTGCTGTCCTAACCTCTAATAAAAATCTAATGAATGGAGGACATGTATAATGGAATTGATACTTGCTATTTTACTAGGTGGTTTTTTGGGGTTCGCATTGAATTATGTTGGTGCAACCAATACGACAAAGTTAAAAAATATGCTCACGTTAAGAGATTTGACAATTATGAAAATTATTTTATTTGCGATTGGCTTTTCTAGTCTTTTGGTTGCTGCAGCGAGTTTTATGGGGATTTTTGATATCTCGCATTTAAGTGTGAAAACGACACACTTAGGTGTTGTGGTTGGTGGACTAATCTTTGGGGTTGGATTTGGATGGGCAGGCACATGTCCTGGAACGTGTGTAGCAGGAGCAGGGGGGGCTGATCTTAAGAAAGCCGTATTCGTTATCTTTGGTGCTTTGCTTGGCGCATTTACGTACTCACTCTCCTATGGAACCATTGAAAAAACAGGTTTGTTTGAAGCGATGAATTTTGGGAATGTAACATTGTTTCATTTATCAGATGCATTTCCATCTGTTTTTCAAGTTGGATTTGGCGGTCTTTTATTTATGGGACTTGTCTTAATGGGACTGGCCTATGTGATGCCTGATCACATTTCACTTAACAACTAATCGCTAGATAGATTGTCTATCTAGGAGAATTAAAGATATACAAACGAATCACTTAAAAAGGTTCCCCAAAACAGTTTGTTTTGGGGAACCTTTTTAAGTGTGATGATGTTTCTTCATTTTGGTACCTTATCTTGGTAGATACTACCGGTCAGTTTATTGTTAAAAAAGAAGATACTTGTCTCTCTCTTTTCATGATGGACTCTTTTTTGCTTATGTGCTTATACTAGAGAAGAATGGATTATATAGTACAGGCAATCAGACAGAAAAAGCAAAAAAAAAGGAGTGACAGGAACTATGACACATATACTAGTTATTGAAGACGATCTTCATTTGTTAAATGTGTATGAGTCTTTTTTGAGTTCATTTAATTTCACTGTGTTTTCAGCAAAAAATGGCAAAAAAGCTCTTGATATACTAGACACGACTAAAATCGACTTAATCATTACCGATATTATGATGCCTGAAATGGATGGGTATGATTTTTCAAATCTTGTACGTCAATCAGGAGATGAGACACCTATCTTAATGATTACCGCACGAGATACTTTTGAAGATAAGAAAAAAGGCTTTCGTATTGGAATTGATGATTATATGGTCAAACCGATTGATGTCCATGAAATGCTGCTACGGGTTCAAGCCTTGTTGCGAAGAGCTAAAATCGTTCATGACAATCAACTTACAGTCGGAGAGACAATCTTGAATCAAGAAACCTTGACGATCCAAAGAGACGGTCACACGTTCGAATGTCCACAGAAAGAATTCCAACTAGTGTACACGCTATTGGCTTATCCCAATAAAATCTTTACAAGACAGCAATTGATGGATAACATTTGGGGGTATGACTCGGATTCAGATGAAAGAACCGTAGACGTTCACATCAAGAGGCTGCGTGAGAAAGTACACACTAATCCAGATTTTCAGATTGTGACCGTGAGAGGGTTAGGCTATAAAGCGGTGATCAATGGTGAAGGATAAAATAAAGTCAAATGTTTGGCTGTATTTTTCGCTAGTTGTCTTTGGGTTAATCCTAGTTTCGGCACTGGGTGTCGCTATAATTTTGCTAACCGCCACTTATTTTGATGTTTTTCCAAAAGAACGCGGCACTGTGTATTTGATTTTGTTTATCGCGTTTTTTTTGGCGGTAATCAGTAGTGTGATTTCTTCTATTGTAGGAAAAAAGTTTTTGCAACCGATTATGGAGCTTCGCAAAAGCATGAAGCGAGTCGCACAAGGAGATTTTAGTGTTCAAATCAAAGAAGAAAAAGCAGCAGGGGAAGTGCAAGAGCTGTACTCTGATTTCAATATTATGGTTAAAGAATTGGATGGCATTGACACATTACGTAATGATTTTATTTCCCACGTCTCCCATGAATTCAAAACACCTATTGCGATGACCCAAGGGTATATCCAATTGCTTCAAAAAGACTCTTTATCAGAAGAAGAGCGGTCTACCTACTACAAACGTATTTATGAAAGCAATCAAAAACTGGCTCATTTAACCGACACCATTCTTCAATTAACCAAGCTAGAAACGCAAACATTGGGGTACAAAAAAGAGGCATTTCGCTTAGATGAACAAATTCGTGAAAGTTTATTGTTTTTGCAACCTAAATGGGAAGCAAAAGAACTTGAGTTAGACATTAATTTAGAAAATATCGTATATTCTGGAAACAAAGAACTTCTGTACCAAGTTTGGCTCAATTTATTTGATAATGCAATCAAGTACAATTATCCTTCTGGAACGATTACAGTGCGTACGTATTTGTTCCCTGATCATGTTGCAGTTGAGGTGAGTGATACAGGAATCGGCATCAAACCAGAAAACCAACTAAAAATATTTGAAAAG
>CAYZZA010000053.1:0-8400 GCA_964482685.1 uncultured Carnobacteriaceae bacterium | reverse complement strand
TACTTCAGCACTTGCCCACGTTTTCTTTTCCTAACTTTAAACGAAATAGAAAGTAAAAAGTCTCCTTAGCGTAGTGTAAGGAGACAAAAAAAGACCTTCCACATCTTTTGATGTTTCTACATTCTATTTCTACTTATTGTAATTCTATCCAAGGCCCGTCATCTAAAAAAGCAGTTACGCATCTTTTGTCTATTGGCTGACTTATGTGTTTATTTTAGCTTAGGTTTCTTCTATCCTGTTTATCGATGTAGCCCTAGTCCGTCTATTTTCAGGCTTTTTGAAAAGTTTTTTTGTTTTTTTCTGTTATAAAAAAACTCGCTTTTTATTATACTTAAAATACGCATCAGAGTTTTAGGCCATATGTACTACGCATACATCCTGTTTGTTTGTTTTAAAATGTGTATCAGTTGGTGTATGCGTTCTGTATCAATACATTTCGCTTATTATAACTGCCACGCTTGTTAAATGCAAATAATTTCATTCCCAAAGTGGCAAAAGGATGGGCGTAAACTCTAATGGATTTAAATTGGTTAATGTGATTCCAAGCAAGCGAATGCCTTTGTCTTGAAAACCAATTTCTTCCCATAGGTTAACTGCTTCATTGTACAAATCTGCAGGCTGGTACAAATAATCTGTAGCTGTCTTCCTTCGTGTAATCGTTTGAAAATCATCGTATCTCACTTTTAATACAAACGTTTTTCCATGACGACGATGTTTTTTTAGTGAGTGGCTCACTTTATTGGACAGTATGCGCAGTTGAATCCGAACCTCTTCTTCTTGCATCAAAAGCGGATTAAACGTATTTTCTTTTCCAATTGATTTTCTGTGGCGATGAGCTTCTACAGGAGACAAGTCTATCCCTCTTACTTTTAAGTAGAGGGAATACCCTGTTTTGCCAAATGTCTTGATCAGTTCTGTTTCATCTCTATTCAGTAAATCCTCTCCTGTGTAAATACCCAATTCATACATTTTTTCGACTGTTTTTTTGCCCACTCCATAAAATTGTTCAATCGGAAGTTGACGCAAAAAAGCATCTGCTTCTTCAGGTGGAATTGTCGTAATTCCTGAGGGTTTTTTATAATCCGAGGCTACTTTAGCGAGAAATTTATTGTATGACACGCCCGCCGAACAGGTCAGTCTCGTTTTTTCCCAAATATTTTGCTGAATCTCTCGTGCCAAAAGTGTGGCACTTTTCATGCCTTTTTTATTATGTGTGACATCTAAATATGCTTCGTCTAGCGAAAGAGGTTCTATCAAGTCTGTATACAACCCAAAGATATCTCGTATTTCTTCAGATACTTCTCGGTACAACTCATGTCTTCCTGAAATAAAAATGGCTTGTGGGCACCGCTCATAGGCTTCCATGGAACTCATTGCAGAATGAATGCCATACTTGCGCGCTTCATAGCTAGCTGTCGTGACCACACCCTTTCCCCCTGTTTCTTTTGGGTGCTGGGCGATCACAACCGGTTTTCCTCGCAGCGATGGATTTTCTCTAATTTCAACAGATGCATAAAAAGCATCCATGTCTATATGAATAATCTTTCGGTCTATTCGTTTTTCAGGATTTTTAAATTCAAGCATGCCGTATTTCATCGCATATCCTTTCTTCTTCTACTTATGTACTGGATGAGTGAGCGACAGTTCGTATTTGTTCCGCTTTCTTTTGTATGTAGTATACGGGATATTTCCTAAATAGACACAAAAAAGAAGATAGTCGACTCTAGCTAGCCTAGTCAACCGTCTTCTTTTAGATATTCATGGAAAGGATTTCCCCCACTGGAGAGAAAGTGGCCTACTTTGTCGTATCGTATTGACTTGGACACACATGGACATATAATTTTTCCGCCGCTTTTTCCCCAATCTGAATCTCTGTACGCATTTCATCTACTAATTGAAGGACTCCATCGTATTCTTTTTTTCCTTTGAGCGTATAAACTGTATGGAGTTTAACCCCTTTTTCAGCTAAATAATCTAAAAATGATTTGTCGTCCATCACTCGTCTAATCTTAAATTTTGTTCCTAATGGTTGCTCGGACAGCAATTCTTGTTGATCTTCTTGAACCACTTGGCCTTCTTTTGGAATCATGCCCCCATGTGGGCAATGAGTTGGATACCCCAAAAATCGATCCAGCCGCTTTAGAAGTTTGGGTGATGTCACATGTTCGAGGACTTCTGCTTCTTCATGTACATCCGAATATGAATACCCTAAGTGCTCTGTTAAAAACACTTCCCACAAACGATGTTTCCGTACTAAAACGCTAGCATGTTTCAATCCTTTTTGTGTCAATTGAATGCCTTGATACGGAATATGTTCGATGTATTCATCTTTTAATAACTTCCGCACCATTTCACTTACAGACGCAGCCGAAACGTCTAAATTTTGTCCGAGTTCTTTGTTTGTGATTTTTCGTTTGTCGCCACCAAGCTCCAATATGTTTTTTAAGTAATCTTCTTTGTTGGGGGTCACTTGTCTTCACTACTCCCTTTTTGTTCGTCGTGTCTAACATTTACTTTATGGTACACCTAAACTTTATAGTTTACAAACAAAAATACCTTCTTTCACTTTTTTTCAAATGAAACAAGGTATTTTATAATAACCCGTCTAAATCCATGTCTTCAAGAGACGAAGGAGAGTGTACTTGAGCCTCTAACGAGGCATAAGTAAAATAATCATTCGGCTCTGTATCCATAATTTGTTTGATTGCTTCATGATAGGGAAGTGAAGACTCATGTTTCCATTTAAATAAACGGAAATACGCCCATAAATCGTCTTCACTTATAGAAGGATACCCCAACTTCGCAAATTGTGACGCCTTTAAAGACAACCACTTTTCATAAGTTGGATAATTTTTTTCAAAATCATTTGGCATGTTTCTTCCTCCTCATCGGCTTGATCCATGAGAACATACGTTGAAGCATCCACTCTCACACCTGAAATAATCTCACACGTTGATGCGTTTTGTGTTTAATCTTCTGGAGTTGTTTCGGTTTCTGCTTGTTCGCTGACAAATGCATTGGCAGCTTTTGTTACGACACGTGCAACTGAGCGACGTTCAAACGTCAAGTAAATCCCTTCACAATCCAATACAATGGCTTTTTGAGCATCTTTTAGTTCATCAATGACACCGTGCAAACCACCAATTGTGACAACGGAATCGCCTACTGCTAATGACTCTAGCATTGCTTGTGCTTCTTTAGCTGCTTTTTGTTGTGGACGAATCATGACAAAATACATCACACCCATAATCAGTAAAAATGGAAAAATTGAAATTAGTAACTGCATGTTTGACACTCCTTCAGTTCTTTTCTACATCTTTGTTTACTCTATCAGATATTTCTACATAATACCATACAGACTCTGAAAATGGGGACTAAAAGTTTTTCGTGGGATTGTCTTTGTAGCCATACTCTTCATAAAAGGCTTCTCTAAATTCAAGCAACGAATCACTTTTAATTGCTTCTCGCACATTTTTCATTAGATTCACCAAGAAATATAAATTGTGGTAACTTGTTAAACGAAGCCCAAATAATTCGTTGGTTTTAATCAAATGACGGATGTAGGCACGGGTGTAGTTGCGACATGTGTAGCAGTCACAGTTTTCATCTAGAGGACGGAAGTCACGTGCATACTGCAAGTTTTTAATGACTACACGTCCTTGGCTTGTCATCGTGGTCCCGTTGCGTGCAATTCGTGTAGGCAATACGCAATCAAAGATATCTACCCCACGCATCACTCCTTCAATCAAGGAGTCCGGTGTTCCGACTCCCATTAAGTAACGGGGTTTATTTTCCGGCAACAAAGGAGTCGTGTAATCGAGTACTTTTAGCATTTCCTCTTGGGGCTCTCCCACAGATAAACCGCCAATAGAGTACCCAGAGAAATCCATTCCAGCTAGTTCACGTGCGTGTTCCATACGCAAATCTTTATACCCTGCTCCTTGGACGATTCCAAACAAGCCTTGTGTATCCCATTTTTGATGAGCCTCCATGCCTCTTTCTGCCCAACGTGTAGTGCGATCGATGGATTTTCGGACATAATCGTAACTTTCTTCAAATGGCGGACATTCATCAAAACTCATCATAATATCCGCACCAAGTTGATTTTGAACATGAATGGCTTTTTCAGGAGACAAAAACAATTTAGAACCATCAATATGGCTTCTAAAGTGCACCCCTTCTTCTTCTATGGTTCGGATGTTGCTCAAAGAAAAGACTTGAAAGCCTCCAGAATCGGTCAAAATCCCCTTGTCCCAATTCATAAAAGCGTGCAACCCACCTGCTTCTTCTACAATATCTGCCCCAGGACGCAACCACAAATGGTACGTATTACTTAAAATAATTCCAGCCCCCATCGCCTCTAATTCTTCTGGTGCAATGGATTTGACACTAGCAAGGGTGCCAACTGGCATAAACATCGGTGTTTCAAAGGTTCCGTGTGGGGTCACAATTTCCCCCAATCGGGCCCCTGTTCGCTTGTCTTGTTTCAATAATTTATACGAAATCGCATGTTCTCTCATCTTTTTCTCCTGTCTCTTTCGTTAATCGTGTCTTTATTTCACAAACATCGCGTCGCCAAAGCTAAAGAAACGGTACTGTTCTTCTACGGCATGGGCATACGCATCTAAGATGAATTCTCTACCTGCAAACGCGCTTACCAACATAATCAACGTAGATTTTGGCAAATGAAAGTTGGTCAAGAATGCATCAACCACCGTAAATGTGTACCCCGGCGAGATAAAAATATCAGTCCATCCACTGTCTTCTACGAGTACCCCGTTATTTTTGGTGCCTATGGTTTCAAGAGTGCGAATCGACGTCGTCCCCACCGCTACGATACGTTTTCCATTTTGTCTGGTTTGGTTCAAAACGTCTGCGGCTTCTTGACTCAATCGGTAAAACTCCGTGTGCATCGTGTGTTCCTCAATGTTATCTACACTCACGGGACGAAAAGTCCCTAACCCAACATGAAGTGTTAAAAAGACTAGATGCACCCCTTTTTCTTTCACTTGATCCAAAACCTCTTGTGTAAAATGAAGCCCGGCTGTTGGAGCAGCGGCTGAACCCGATTGCTTTGAATATACCGTTTGGTATCTTTCCGCATCGTCTAAGCGTTCCTTGATATATGGTGGCAAAGGCATCTCTCCAAGGGATTCCAACACTTCCAGAAAAATCCCTTCATAGTTAAATTCTACGATACGCCCGCCATGCTCCAATTCTTTGGTGACAACGGCTTTTAAGCGCCCATCGCCAAAAGTAAGCTTCGTTCCGACTTTGGCTCTTCGTGCAGGCTTCACCAAGGTTTCCCATTGGTCGTTTTGTGTATTTTTGAGCAACAATACTTCTAGATGCCCACCCGTTCCTTCTTTGGTTCCTTGAAGACGGGCTGGTAGAACGCGGGAATCATTCATTACTAGGGCATCTCCTGATTGTAATTGATCCAAAATATCTAGAAAAGATGCATCCTTATAAGCCTTTGTCTCTTTGTCTACAATTAACAACCGTGATGAAGAGCGGTCTTCTAACGGGGTTTGCGCAATAAGTTCTTCAGGTAACACATAATCAAAATCTTCTGTGGTTAACATACATGTAACTCCTCAATGTATAGTATCGTCTGAGTGATATGGAATGCCTAGATGTTCATAAGCAAACGGGGTGACCACTCGTCCCCGGGGTGTGCGTTGAATAAAGCCTTGTTGCAACAAAAACGGTTCGATCATGTCTTCGATGGTTTCAACTTCTTCACCAATATTCGCAGACAACGTAGACAAGCCCACTGGACCCCCGCGGTAATTTTCAATCATCGTGGTTAAGAGACGTTGATCAACCGAGTCTAATCCATGCTTGTCTACACGTAAAAGAGTCAACGCTTTTTCCGCAATAGACTGGGTGACACTTCCAGACCCTTGCACTTCTGCAAAATCTCGAACACGCTTAAACAAGCGATTCGCAATCCGAGGTGTGCCTCGCGAACGACGCGCAATTTCTCGTGATCCAGCAGATTCAACAGGAGTTTGAAACACGGTGGCAGAACGTTCCACAATTTTTTGTAAATCCTCTATGGTGTAAAACTCCATATGTGACAAAATCCCAAATCGGTCCCGCAAAGGCGCAGAAAGAAGTCCTGCTCGCGTCGTGGCCCCAATTAAAGTAAAGGGTGGCAATGGAAAATGAACTGGATGAGCGGTTGGTCCTTGGCCAATCACGATATCAATAAAAAAATCTTCCATCGCAGAATACAACATTTCTTCGACCATCCGAGGCATCCGGTGAATCTCATCAATAAATAAAATACTGCCTGGTTCCAAATCGTTCAACAAGGCCACTAAGTCCCCTGCTTTTTCGATCGCTGGACCACTTGTTGTGCGGATATCTACATCCATTTCATTGGCAATGACCATCGCCATGGTGGTTTTTCCAAGTCCGGGTGGTCCATACAACAAGGTATGATCCAAACTTTCTTGCCTTCTTTTCGCTGCTTCAATATAAATAGACAATTCAGTTTTCATTTTTTTTTGCCCAATATATTCATCCAACCGTTGTGGACGCAACGTACGTTCCACAGAGGCTTCGGTTGTATCTTCTAAATCAGGTGAAATAATCCGTTCATCCTCAGTCATGCGTACTCCCTCCTAACGTTTCATGAGTAAAGTAAGTGCTTCACGAAGATAAGCATCCGTCGTTGCGTCCCCAAGTGATTCCAGTGACGGTTCAATTCGAGTGATGTCTCGTTTGCTATACCCAAGCGCAGCCAAAGCTTCTTTTGCTTCGTGCAACCCTTTTGAAATCCCTGCTTGACTGTGTGGGCGATCGGGGGATTCAGAAAACAGTCCCAGTTCATCTGAAAATACCGAACTGAGCTTCCCTTTTAAATCCAACACAAGTTGGGCAGCTGTTTTCTTTCCAACACCTGGAAATTTCATCAGAAACTTAGTATCTTCTTCTTCCACTGCTTGAATAAACCCACTATGGTCTTCGTTTGCCATAATGGCCAAGCCACTTTTAGGTCCAATACCAGATACTTGAATCAATTTTAAATACAATTTCTTCTCTTCTTCCAACCGAAAGCCATACAACAGATGCGCATCTTCTCGAACAGCATGGTGGACATACAGTTTCACTTCTTTATTCAACTCATCGGTCAACCGGTATGGATTGGCCATGTAAATCAAATACCCAATCCCTTGTACATCTAGCACTACATAGGTGGGTTCAATTTGTGTCACGATACCTATAATATATTCATACAAAGAATTCGACTCCATTTCTTCTGATAGTACGTACGTTCCCTTCGTATTTTACCATAAACAACTGAAAAAAGAAGTTGTCATTGGGGGAGGAAGACTCTTTAAAGAGATGCATTTTTAAAGTGGAACAATTAGTAGGTCTCTTATCTTTTTATGCATTTTTGCTGTATTTTGGATGGTATCACGGTCTCAGCTGTCACTATTGAAGAGAATGGCGACAAGATTGAAACGCTCCTCACGAGAAAAATCGATGAACATTTTCCCATCATTATGTGCTCATGTAATTATATAAGGCCTCCCTTGAAGTTTACGTGTCCCTATGATACCCTAAAGAATGGAAACGATTACATCAAAGAGAGGTTTGATATGATACGCTGATCCTCTCCCTATATCTTTACATGAAATAAAAGACTCTATACCACCAAACATTTTTTTAAAAAGACTGGAGTGTATATCAATGACAAAATCAAAACATATTGTGATTACTGGGGCTGGAAGTGGATTAGGTGCCTCACTAGCATATAAGTACAACGAGCTAGGCCATCATGTGACGTTAATTGGACGAACCGAAGAAAAGTTAGCCCACGTCGCAAAAACGTTTCAGCATTCAACATATTCTCTTTATACATTGGATGTCTCATCTGCTTCTGATGTACAAACTGTGTTTACAAAATTATCAAAGGATGTGGGTCCAGTTGATATTTTAGTAAACAACGCAGGTCTTGGTTATTTTGATCTAGCAGAAAATATTCTGGAAGAACATATCCACGAAATGATTGACATCAACTTAAAAGGAACCATTTTTTGTACGCAACAAGTTCTTCCTACTATGAAAGAAAAACAAGCAGGCTCAATCATCAACATCATCTCAACTGCTGGAGTAGAAGGTAAAGTAGATGAATCTGTTTACTGCGCAAGTAAATTTGGTGTCCAAGGATTTACTGAGAGTCTTCTAAAAGAAGTGGTCGACACAAACGTTCATGTCCATGGGATTTATATGGGTGGAATGAATACACACTTTTGGGGAGATGAGTTGGCAGACCAAAATGAGACAGGGTTAATGGATCCAGATGATGTAGCCGATATCGTAATTTTGAACACTCAAGAACGATCAAATATGAATATTCCAAAAATAATTATTAAAAATCATTAA
>CAYZZA010000052.1:0-8440 GCA_964482685.1 uncultured Carnobacteriaceae bacterium | reverse complement strand
TTTTGCTTTGTTCAGTTTTCAAAGGTCTAGTCGGTTGCTTTGTTTAACGCAACTTATACATCATAACACGAATTCTTTACACATGTCAACTACTTTTTAAAATTATTTTTGAATTCTTTTTTCATCGTTTGTGTTTTCGTTCATCGTACACAATGTGTTGTTCTTGGGTACTCAACTAATATACCACCTGTGCCTAAATCTGTCAAGGATATATAAAAAGAAAGTTTTTTCTTTTCGTAAAGCAAAGAAAAAACAAGGTAATCAAGAGTATACTATCGCCTCTTGGACCTTGTTTCATCTATTTCTATTCATTATTACGCTCTTCATTTGTATAGACATACACCTTTTCAGCATTCTAGATTAAGATGTCCAATTTGCCTTTAAAAAAGCTTTTCTACCAGAACCGTGGCTATACAGATTGTAATGTACAGGGTGTTTCTTGTAGTAGTCTTGATGCTCTTCTTCTGCTGGATAAAATGGTTTGGCCGGTTCAATTGCTGTAACTATGGGTGCATCAAACTTATTTTGCTGTTGCAAAGCTTCTTTTGACTGTTCAGCAATCTTTTTTTGTGTTTCAGAATTATAAAAAATAACCGCTCGGTAAGCAGAACCTCTATCTGCAAACTGTCCACTTGCATCCGTTGGATCTGTTTGTCTCCAATAGATTTCAACTAACTCATCATAAGAGATCACTGTGGGATCAAATGTAATTTCAACGGCTTCTGTATGCCCCGTCGTTCCAGTGCTCACTTGTCTATACGTGGGATTTGCGACATGTCCGCCAGTATATCCAGAAACAACTTGTTTGATTCCAGGCAACTCATCAAAAGGACGAACCATGCACCAAAAACATCCCCCAGCAAAAATGGCTGTGTCTAATGTGTCTGTCGACATTTGCATCTCCTCTTTTCTGTTCTACCAGTATACCATAGGAAGAGAGCCGACTCGTTCATTTTGACTTATACACGAAGAACCATTCAAATCATGCAACGGATTATTTTCTAATCTCTGTTAATCCATTCATATAAGGTACAAGTACATCAGGTATTTTTACAGATCCATCTGCTTGTTGATAATTTTCAAGAATAGCAGCCACCGTACGACCAACAGCCAGACCCGAACCATTCAACGTGTGTACGTAGTCCGTTTTTCCTTCTTTGTTTCGGTAACGTATTTTAGCACGACGAGCTTGGAAAGATTCTGTATTTGAGCAAGAGCTGATTTCCCGATAAGTGTCTTGTGCTGGAATCCACACTTCTAAGTCGTACGTTTTTGCTGCTGCAAAGCCCATATCTCCCGTGCAAAGGACGATAACTCTATATGGGAGGTTTAATGCTTTTAAAACGTCTTCTGCATTCTGAGTCATTTTTTCTAATTCATCATAGGAAGATTCTGGCGTGCTGAACTTGACCATTTCCACTTTGTTAAATTGGTGCAAACGAATCAACCCACGCGTATCTCTACCTGCACTTCCTGCTTCAGAACGAAATGACGGAGAAAGTGCCGTAAAATAGATGGGTAGCTCTTCTTCTTGTAGAATTTCATTCTGATAATAGTTGGTTAACGGAACCTCTGATGTAGGGATAAGGGTTAAGTCTTCGTTAGCAAGTTGGAAGACATCTTCTTTAAACTTGGGAAACTGGCCTGTTCCAAACATAGTTTTATCATTCACTAAGTAAGGAGGAATCATTTCTGTGTAGCCATGTTTGTCTACATGAAGGTCTAACATAAAGTTATACACTGCTCTTTCTAGGCGTGCTCCTAATCCTTTGTAATAGACAAAGCGACTATGAGCTACTTTAGCACCACGTTGAAAGTCTAGTATCCCAAGTTCTTCGCCAATTTCCCAATGAGCCTTTGGTTCAAAGTCAAACTCAGTTGTCGTTCCCCACTTGCGTATTTCGACGTTGTCTTCTTCGTCTTGTCCAACTGGCACAGATTCATGTGGAAGATTTGGGAAAACGGCGGAGAGTTGAAATGCTTCAGCTTCTACCTTTTCTAGTTCCGCATCCACTTTTTTAATGGAGTCTCCTATTTCTTTCATGCTCGCGATTTGTTCCTTAGCATCTTGTTTTTGTCGTTTTAATTCTGCTATTTGTTGAGTCGCTGTGTTTCTTTGTTCTTTAAGCAACTCACTTTTTCGAATCAATTCTCTTCGTGTTGCATCCAATTCTACATACCGATTCAGATCCTCTTTTGAAAATCCTCTAATCGTTAACTGTTCAGAAACTTTGTCAAACTCGTTGCGTATTAGCTTAGCGTCTAACATGTTGGTCATCCTCTCTATTCGTATGAGTTTTTTAAAAACAAAAAATAGCCCTTTCATCCCTATCTTACATGGGACGAAATGACTATCCTTCGCGGTGCCACCCAACTTCAGACAACAAATGTCTGCGCTTATCTTCAAGCATAACGGGCTTGGTTCCGAAACAGTTAGAGCCATTCAGGCGTTCCTGTTTACTTCGTCTAATGGATTCAAAGAAAAAAATTATCGGCTCACACCTTACGCCGACTCTCTGTTAATTTTTTTCTCCTACTATTTTAGACTACTAACGTTCACTCTATTGATTTCAAGTTTACTGTAAATGCCTACCTACGTCAATTAGAACGTCATTTTTTAAACCGACTTACAAGTTTGCTAAAAAACTGGCTGATTTGTGCCATGGCAAGCGAGAAGACACTTGCTTTTTCAACAGTCGATGCAGCGACAACCGGGATACTCTCTTCCATAGAGTGATCCAAGTAGCCTAAACTCTCTTGTGTATTATCAAAAACGAGCACTCCAAGTTCCGTTCCTTCTTCAATAGGAGCTACAAAAGAACCTTCTTCATCGATTAACTCCTTATGAGGGACAAACTCATATAGATACTCTTCTACCTCTGTTCCTTTTGGTGCCAAAAATACCGCTGTTTCGCTTGCTTTTAATTGAATCGTTTCTTCTTTTCCTTGGCTTACTGGAAGTGGATCCACCTTAGATATGGCCTCGTCTTTTTGGATTACTTCTAAAGGATGCCAATTGCTAAAACTGTAATCCAATAGTTTCCCAGATTCTTCAAAACGTTGTGATTTGTTGACTTGTCCGTCTCCGGCATTCATTACTACACTAATAACACGGCGGTCGCCTTCTTTTGCTGTAGCCGTAATGGATGCTCCGGCAAACTCAGTTGTTCCTGTTTTAAGACCATCCACAAATTTTCGTTCGTAAATCAAACCTGGAAGCATCCAATTCCAATTTTTCATCAAGATTGCATCAGATGTGCCTTCACGAAATATTTTTTCCGGAATACTAGATGTTTCCAATACTTCTGGATAATCTTCAATTAATTTAGATGCCACCATCAAAATCTCTCTTGCTGTCATTGTGTTTTCATCTGTTTCAGAAGAACCTGGGTACAGATTGCCATCTAAATAGGAGTTATTTAATCCAGTTGTATTTACTAAATGCGCGTCTTCTATTCCCCATGACGCGACTTTTTCTTTCATTAAATCTACAAACGCAGGTTCGCTGCCAGCAATGGCTTCTGCTAAGACGACGGTCGCCCCATTTGCGGAATAAATTGCTAATGCTTCATACATTTCCAGTACAGTGTACGTCTCCCCAGCTCTCAGCGGAACATTGGATAAAATATAATTTTGACTCAATTTTTGTGCATAGTCACTGACCGTAAGCTCTTGATTCCATGAAAGGGTGCCGTTTTCGATTGATTCAAACAAAATATATTCCACCAGCATCTTGGTCATCGAGGCAATCCCCAATGTCTCATCTGCATTTTGGGCCAACAATACTTTCCCCGTTCCAAAATCAACAGACATCGCAGCATTTGCTGCAATCTCCGGGGCATTTTCTGTAGCCGAAACAGGCAAACTACTCGTCAATAAAATAGGTGAAAGAATTCCAGCAACAATACTTTTAGTAACAACAGATGTCCATTTGTTTCTATTCTTCATGTTTTTCTCCCTTATCGTCTCGCGTATATGCGTGAATGTTTAATTTTTATGTGTTTAGTGATATATAGCTGTCTTGAGTGTCACTGCCTAGCATATATTAGTTACTTGAAATAAAAAAACGCTGTGTGAATTCCATGTTGTTGTCGACAAAGTTGCACTGCCAATAGATAAGAAGACATTCACATTACGCAAACCAATAGTACCATAGATACACGTAAGGGAAAACACCTTTTTAAGACAAGACAGCCGCACAAAAATCTCATAAAAAAAGAAGACATTCCAGCAGTCTCGCCACCAATGTCTTAGAATGGGGCCACAAAGAGTTGTTGCTGAAATCATCTTCTTTACATAAAGCAACTTTTGGTTGCAACTATCAAACGTTTCATTTAAATGCGCTCGTGGCAGTATATTTTTACCATCATACTAAAATAAAAAAACAACCTCAACATTAGATTGTTTCTTCATCCAGAAAGACTCTCGTATGTTTAGAGAAATGAAACTAGACTACGATTCTGCTCTTTCAAACCACTTGCCACATGGTGCGTGTCTAGTTAAGCCTAAAAGAGGCAGTCTTTTTTTGATAGATAGGCAGCGTCACGATGAAATGTGTCCACCCTTCTTCTACCCTGACTTCAATTCTTCCATGATGTAAATCTGAAATCCCTCTTGCGATTGCAAGTCCCAATCCTGTACCTGGGACTTCTTGTGAGCGAGATTCCTCCGCTCGATAAAAGCGTTCAAACAATTGTTCAATTGCTTTTGTAGGCAATGTTTCCCCCTCATTGCTGACCGTTAAAACGGCTTGCTCATCCTTGGTTTCTGTTTCAATTTTTATTTCTTTCCCGGCAACTCCATATTTCAAGGCATTGGTTAACAAGTTGCTAAATAGTCGGACAAGTTTTTCTGTGTCTCCCTCCATTTCCAAGGTAGGACTATGAGGGGTTACGATGATTTCCATCTGCTTTAAGCTAGCTTCTAGTTCAAAATCCGCAGCAAGTTGCTCTAACAATTGAACCATATCAAAGGGCACAATCGCCAGTGGAACAGTCGGCTGTCTCACCGTTGTGTATTCAAACAAATCATCTACTAATGCTTTCATTTGTTTCGACTTTTGATAAGCAGTGTGTGCATACCTTCGTGCCTCTTCTTCTGTTTGATATTTTTTACTATCAATCAACGCTAAGTACCCAATGATAGAGGTCAAAGGAGTACGGATGTCGTGACTTACATTTGAAATCAATTCATCTTTTGATTGTTCAATTCGCCGCTCTTCTTCCATTGCAAGAACAGTGCTATCTACTAAGGCATGAATACTGTCCACAACCTTTTGCATGTCTTCTCCATACGTTCCGGTAATCCGATACGTGTAATTCCCTTGTGCAATCGAGTGAAGTTCACCAATAATATGTTTTAATTCGTATTGGCGATACCTTCTTCGCAATCTCCAATACGTAATAAGACCAATCATCACAAGTAAAACAAGTATAATTAGAGGAGTAACAATCATTTCTTGATCTTTTTTTAATTGATACAAAACTTCTGGAAAAAGCCACAATGTATCAATCAAATTAGAAAAAGAAGCAATAATCCAACGCAAAATAACATACGCAGCCAAGTAAAGCGCAATCATAATACCTGCTGTCAGAAATCCTTCAAAGACCAATCGGCTCTTTTCACGTGTTGTTAACTTCACGGAAAACCGCTCCTTTATTCATCAATTTTGTAGCCTACTCCCCACACTGTTTGGATTACTTTTTCCCCACCAGTTGCTTTTTCAATTTTATCGCGTAAATGGCTCACATGCACCATCACGGTTTTGGTTGACACTAGGCTATCTTGTTGCCACACACGTTCGAAGATCTCATCGGCACTAAACACACGTTTTAAATGACTTGCCAACAAATGTAAGATACCAAACTCCAACGCTGTTAATTGGATTTGCTCTCCTTCTAACGTTTCTACTTCGTGTGATTCTTTTCGAATAATCAAAGGACCCACACGTAATTCATCACTGATGCCTTTGTCAGGATGGAAACTACTTCTTCTCAAAAGCGATTTTACTCGCGCCACTATTTCTAATGGGTTGAATGGTTTGACTACATAATCATCCGCTCCATGAACCAAACCTTTTATTTTATCGATATCTGCCGTTTTGGCACTAAGCATCAAAATAGGAATCTGTGAAGATTCACGCACTTTCTTCACGACTTCAATCCCATCTTTTTTGGGCATCATAACGTCTAGAATCATTAAATCTATCTCGGGATCTTGTTCAAGAAGAGCCAACGCTTCATTTCCATCGTAAGCTTTTTCTACAACAAATCCTTCATTCCCCAAATAAATGTCCAATAAGTCAACAATCTCTTTGTCATCATCGGTTACTAGAATTTTCATCCTTGATTCCTCCTTTACACGCATTCTCCATTTTATTCTACCATTCTTTTCTATCATCAATTGCTAAAAAACGCTTAAGAAGACTCTCGATGAGAAACTGCACCTGTTGCCTAATGCTAACGGGTCAAAAAAAAACACTCTCTTGTGTGAGAGTGTTTTTTTTGACGGTTACTTGCTGTAATTCCTATAAGACATCTTCATGGATTCTCAAAAAATATCCAAAACAATCACGTCAGAGCCAACAAAAAAACTTCGTCACTGGGTGACTTTCGTTCAGTTTTGATCTAGATTTTGTCTATATTTTTTGTTTATTTAGATTGTTCCTTTTCTGTTTCTTCTATAGAAGCATGTATCCGCCGCTCATCTGGATTTCTCTTTAGCGTGAAATGGTTCGGGACAAAGTCAAATCCCCCCTCTACGAAAGGATTGCAACGCGCAATACGGGCACTCCCCATAAGGGTTCCTTTCAAAGCACCATGTTTTTCAATCGCTTGGATAGTATAAGTCGAGCAGGTAGGGAAATACCGACAAGATGGTGAGAACATAGGTGAAATATTACGCTGATATCCTTTGACACCACGTATCAACAGTTCTTTCATTTTTCCACTTCCTCATTTCTCTTTTCCTTCTTTCTACTCAATATACTCTTTCTTTTCTAGATTGCAACTGGACAACTTTCTTTTTATCTTGTCCAAATGAGGAAACATGCTCTATCTCCCACACGTAAAAAAGTTGCTATGTTTTGTTCTTTATTCTCCTGTCTTTACAGCATCTTTAAAGATTGGCAACGTTTCATCCAATCCAAGTGCTTTTAACGTTTCCATGTTCACCGTCACCACTGTTTTTTGAGCCACACCTACAGGAATATCTGACACATTTTTTCCATCTACTAGAATTTCTTTCGCCTGTTGCGCAGTTTGTTTGCCAAGTTCGTAGTAGTTTAACCCGTTTGTAATCAACATGCCACCTTCTACTTGCATCTCTTCAGGTGCCACCGATATCATGCCTTTTTCAATCACTTTTTTTGAAATCAATTCCACAGAATTGGCGATTAAATTGTCACTTAAGTTGTACACAGCGTCTACCTTACCTAAAAGCGAATCAATCGCTTGTGGCAAATCATTTACACTGCTAACGCCTATCGTTACTACTTCTAACCCTAATTCTGGTGCTAGTTTTTCAACCTCGTCAATTTGAATCTGAGAATTGGCTTCACTTGTGTTAAATAAGATTCCTATCGTCTCAATTGATGGATCAATCTCTTTAAACATACTCAACTGTTCTTTAATCGGGGCTTTATCGCTTGTTCCAGTAATGTTGCCTCCAACATTGTCCCAATCTGCCACAATCTCAGATTGAACAGGATCGGTTACAGCACTAAACAAAATTGGGATTTCTGTAGTGGCTTGTTTAGCAGATTGAGCTGCTGGTGTAGCAATTGCGTAAATCAGATCTAAGTCATCTTGAACAAATTTTTGCGCAATATCTACGGTATTGGGAATTTCACCTTGGGCATTTTTATACTCAATTTCAGCGTCTACTCCGAGTTCTTTCAATCCATCTTCAAACCCCTTTCGTGCTTCATCTAGAGCAGGATGGTCGGCTAATTGGCTAATGCCAATTTTAAATGTTGCTTCTTCTTCCGCCGACTCTGTTCCACACCCACCTAGTACCATCAAACTTACCGCTGTTAAACCAACTATTTTTTTCCATGTATTCATTATGTATTCCCCCTTTTTTTGATAAAAAAAATCTTTCGTTCCTGTAAGCATAGTTGTAGCAACTATGCTTACAGGGACGAAAGATTTACTTTCCGTGGTACCACCCATTTTATGACCTCAGGCCATCTCTTCTTAGACCTAACAGTCTAATTCCCTTTTAACGGTGGGTTTCCGTAAGAGCTTACTTGATTCAGCTAATCTGCTCAGAAGTGTATAATCAACAACCTTTAGTACCGATTTTCACCACCCATCGGCTCTCTAAAACTAATTGGCTGCCTTTCTCTCCGTCATTGCATGTCTTGGATTAAATCTAAGATTACTTGACACCACAAACAATGTCAAGCATTAAAATGAGAATGCTCTAATCTTTTTGTTTT
>CAYZZA010000051.1:0-8733 GCA_964482685.1 uncultured Carnobacteriaceae bacterium | reverse complement strand
ATTAGACTAATTCCACGGTGTTTTTATTTAGAGGCTTTTGTCCCAGCCTCTTTTTATTTATTTGCTTATTTGCTTATTTTCTTACGTGTTTTTTTACTTATTTTTCTTTTGTTCTCTTTCCCACACTTCTTGAATAGGCGGGATTCGTTCTTGCATATCTGGTTCTAATTTGTCCCAAATAATTCCTTTTGTGGGACGTTTAAATTCATTTCGAGTCTTTATGATTTCAGTCGTTGTCACAATGTAATCAATCGCTGTGTCAAATTCTGTCACTTCTACATCTACATCTACCACTTGGCAGTCATGTCCAACCGCAACGATAACAGAGTCTTCGTCAACCATTTCGTATGTGTAGAACATGGCCCACTCAAGGTCAAAGTACCCGTGCCCTTTTCCAAAGCGAATGCCACTTGGTGTAATGGCCGAAGCACCTGTGACCAAGATATCAATATGATCAATGACTTCTTTTAACTGGGCAAGTGTGTGATGTTCCCAATAACGTTCGACTCCATCAAGCAAAGATGCCACTTCTTCTTTTCCTTCAGGCACGTCCCCAGGTTTTAATAAGAAAAATCCTCTAGAAATACTGTAGTTGGTCATAATCATTGTTTTTTTATCACGAATAATTTGCTCTCGAAGTTTTTCTAAGTTGTTGTCAGGTGTGACAAAGAGGACTTGGGCCTCTTGGTACATGTCTGTATTTGTCAAAATATCTGCACACTTGTCGCTACCTTCGTAATCTGTAATGAACTCTCCAAAATCCCACGCAAATCTAGAGTCTGGACGTGCAACTTTTCTTAACTCTTCCCATATTTGAACTCGTGCAACAGATGCATCTAATTTTGGCATATTCATAAAATCCTTTCTTTAACTACTTTATTCATAGGATAATGTAACTTCGACTTCTCCTGAAATAATCTGTTCTTTCGTTTCGTCTACTTGCGTACGCACTTCTTCTGGCACACTTGGGCCATAAGGAGCTAGAGCAATCAACCCTACTTCTAACCCTTGTTTGTACACGCCTGCGAAATTACCTTGTTCAATTCGGTCTAATTGTTGCACAATTGCATCTGGAATATTGATAATAATTGAAGTCAAGATATATTCTCCCGCTAAGTTGCTTTGATCGGTTCCATATCCGATCACATAGACTTCTTGTTCTTTGGCAGCTTCTATAACTCCCACTCCAGTACTATCAGCAGAATGCATCAACACATCCGCTCCCTGCTCAATCAATGCAAGTGCACTCTCTTTTCCTTTGGCAGAGTCTTCAAACGTTCCTGCGATGATGACTTGAACGTCTATCGCGGGATCAATGGATGCTACTCCTTCGATAAAAGCATTTTTATCTGCACGTTGGGTTGAGATGTCTTCTCCACCTACATACCCAATCACGTTTGATTCTGTTGTTAAGGCTGCAAGAACACCCGCAAGGTAGGCTCCTTCAAATTCGCCTTCGTCTACAAAACACATATTGTCAGGCATTTCCGCATTTTCATCTGGTGCTGGTCCAAAAACGAAGAAATATTTTTCAGGATAATCTGCCGCGACACGAAGAGCAGCATCGCCAAATTGTCCACCGTGTCCTATTAATAAGTCGTATCCTTCTTTTGCGTAATTTCTAAATGTTGCTTCCATGTTTGCTGCAACAACCATTTCTGTATAGGCTGTTTCGTATCCTTCACCTTTTAACTTCTCTAGCCCAGCATGCGCATTTGCATTCCACCCATGATCGGTGATTGTACCAGGAAGCAATAAGGCAATCTTTTCTACTTTGCCACCTTCTTGAGTTGTTGCGTCAGATGTGTCTGTTTTTGTTTCTTCTGTCGAAGAAGAACACCCGACTAATAAAAATACCATTAATGCCAATACAAGTGTTGCCATATTTTTCCATGTTTTCTTTTGCATAATAAACCCTCCATGTTTTTGTTTTTTAGATCTATATCTAATTTTTTATGTATTATCTTTCTTCTTTGTCATACGGAAGGCCAAGTGCGTGAGGCGCACTGATATTTCGGCCTAGGAAAATCAAACTGAGCAAGGTAACCACATACGGCAGCATTACCATAAATTGATACGGCAGCCCGATGCCAATGGCTTGAAACCGAAGTTGGATTGCATCTAAAAAACCAAATCCAACAGATCCAAGAATGGCATAAAATGGATTCCAACGAACTAAGATCGTCAACGCCAAGGCAATAAAACCTCTACCTGCGCTGATATTTTCCATATATCGTCCGACAACTCCAATACTTAAAAAAGAGCCACCCACACCTGCCATATATCCACAAAAAAGAACTGCTAAATACCGCATTTTCATTACAGATACCCCTGCCGATTGAGCGGCTTTTGGATTTTCTCCTACCGTTTGAAGCAAAAAACCAAATTTTGTCCGGTAGAGGAGAAACCCCACTCCAAGTGCTAATAAAACAGCTAAATATGTCAATATCGTGTGGTTAAAGAACACTGGACCAAGAAATGGAATCTTGCTTAGAAAAGGAAGAGGTATATTTTTTAATATCTCCACTTGTGAGGAGGCGGTTGTATCTCCATAAAACAAAGCATATAAGTAACTGGTCATTCCTAATATTAAGATATTAGACATAATCCCAATAACGGCTTGGTCTTGTTTGCGAGAGACTCCTAAAAAGGCCACAATCAGAGCACATAGCGCCCCCACAAGACCTGCCGACAGAATTCCTACCCATAAACTCCCAACTTTATTGGTAACTACAAAAGCAGTAAAGGCTCCTGCTAACATTTGCCCTTCAAGTCCGATGTTCATCACGCCTGAACGTTCCGACACAATTTCTCCTATCGTCGCATAAAGAAGCGGGACACTCATTCGCACACTAGCCGCCAACAACGCGACAAGCATCGACAAGCTTGTTGCCTTATTCATTCTCACTCCCTCCTTTGGGTGTCTGTGGGACCATTTGTATTTTGGCTGGCTTCTTTTTAAAACTAAACCCAACTAATAATGATAAGACAATGACACCTTGGATGATGCCCAACAACGTAACAGGAACACCAGACATGACTTGCATCGTTTCGGCTCCAACAGATAAGGCTGCTAAAAAGAATGCGGCCACTACAATCCCAACTGGGTGCAGCAAGCCTAACAAAGCTACCACAATTCCATTAAACCCAAAATCTCCAGCTAGGCCACTAAGTAAGCGATACTGCGTACCAGTTACCTCAATCATGCCGACCATTCCAGCAAACGCCCCACTGATCAACATAATTTGGATATACATCTTTTTTAAATTGATGCCACTATAGTTTGCAGCATCCAAACTACCTCCCACTACACGCAAGTTGTAGCCAAAAGGAGTTTTTGCGATGATCACCCAATAGATCAACACGGCAGCAAGCGCTATAAAAATCCCGATGTTGCCTCGAATTAATTCTGGAATCCTCAACAACTTCATCGATTCTGGGATACTCACCGTTTGGGGATTAACACCTAACGGGTCGCGCAAAGGTCCTTGAACCAAAAAACTAATCAATTCAATCGCAATATAGTTTAACAACAAAGTCGTGATAATCTCACTCGACTTAAAGTACGCTTTAAACACACCTGCAATTCCACTGTACAAGGCACCAAACAATGCACCTGTTAAAAGAGAGAGCGGGATAGACACAAACGGACTATACTCTCCTATAAAGAAAGATACCAAAATCGTCCCAAGGGCCCCCATATAAATTTGGCCTTGCCCACCAAGATTCATGAGTCCTGCTTTTTTCGCAAAGCTCACCCCGACTCCAATCATCAAAAGCGGCGTCATTTTGATAAATATTTCACCCAAATCTCCTAATGAAGTAAACGGCGTAACCAACATGTAGTAGTAGGCTTCGATTGGGTTTTTCCCAAGGACACTCACAAAAACGGCCCCTACAAGTAAAGCCAACAAGACCGACACAAGAATCATCACAAGTTGCCTGAACCACTCGGTGTCGCTGAGACGGTTGCTATAGTTCATCTTCATTTGTGGAAACTCCCATCATTAATTTTCCAACTTCACGAATTGTCGTCTCACTTGGCACCAATTCTGCCACTATCTTCCCTCTGGACAACACGACTAGACGATTTGACAAAGCAAACAATTCTTCAAAGTCACTTGAAAAAAGCAATGTAGACAATCCGTTTTCGGTTGCATCAAGTAGTTTTTTTCGAATAAAGTGAGACGCTTTAATGTCAAGACCTCGCGTTGGATACGAACAGACCAATACTTGAGGATCTTTATGTAATTCACGGGCAAGAATAAACTTTTGTAAATTCCCACCGGAAAGATTGCCTGAGACATCATATATACTTCGTGCTCGGACATCATATTCTTTCATCGTGTGCATGGATTCTTTTTTTACTCTTTTATAATCAATCCACTTAAAAGAGGAGGCTTTTTTATTTGTGCGCAATACCCAGTTTTCATACAAAGGAAATCCTTTGACACTGCCAACCTTGTTGCGATCTGCTGGGACATACGCAATGTTTTCTTCAATAAACGTTTGTGGAGGAGCTGTTGACAAGTCGCGTCCATTTATATGGAGCCTTCCTTCTACTAAAGGACGGACCCCTGAAATAAGCTCAGCTAATTCATTTTGCCCATTGCCTTCTAGGCTTGCTACCCCCACGATTTCTCCTTTATGAAGCTCAAAGGACACGCCGTTTAATGTGGTCACGCCCCGGTCATCTGTTGCATGCAGATTGGTTGCGCGTAAAACAAGTTCTTTCTTTTTTTCTGCCTCTGGTCGTCTAAAATCCATAGTCTCAATTTCTTCGCCAACCATCATTTGCACAACTTTTTCTTTATTGGCATCCTTTGTTTCCATCTGTCCAATGACTTCTCCTTGGCTTAATACGGTGATGCGGTCACTAATACGCATAACTTCATCTAGTTTATGGCTAATAAAAAGAATGCTTTTCCCATCAGCTTTTAAACGTTCAATAATCTCAAACAAGATGTCTGCTTCTTGAGGAAGCAATACAGCTGTTGGTTCATCCAAAATCAACACATTTGCCCCTGTGTAGAGTAGTTTTAAGATTTCTACTTTTTGTTGCATCCCAATACTTAATTGATCTATTGGACAATTCACATCGACGTCAATGCCGTATTCTTTTTCTAATGCACGCAATTTTTCTTGTATCTCATCATCTCGTTTTATTTTCCACCAGGGAGAATCCCCCATTAAAAAAACATTTTCCGCTGCTGTGAAAGTATCTACCAACATAAAATGTTGGTGAACCATGCCAATACCAACATTCAAGGCATCTTTGGAAGAGTGGATGTCCATTGTTTCGCCATTTAGTTTAATGACACCACCATCGGGCTGATACATCCCATACAAAATATTCATGAGCGTACTCTTGCCGGCACCGTTTTCACCTAATATTGCATGAACCTCTCCTGGATAGATGTTTAAGTTAATATGGTTATTTGCATAAAACGACCCAAATTTTTTTGTAATGTCTATAAGCTCCAATAACGGAGTCTTTTTTTTCATTTTTTTACTCTCCCTACCTGTAGGACCTTTATCTAAAGCCAGCAACTGAAATTTTGTTCACATCTCTTCATTGTGATGGAAGAAACAAGCTGTCTCTATTGTTCATTTAACCGGCTCGTTGTTTTAAACACTAAACACGAACGTTGCAAAACTAATTATATATCATCATTCGTAATAAGCAACACTTTTATTTAAATTGTCTTTTCTTGTTCTTATTTTTTTAGAATATAGATTCTTTTCCCTTTTTTAAAAAAAGTATATAGATAAAACCGCAAAATCGAAAAAGGCAAACCCGAAAAAAGTTCCCAGTGACTTTTTGTTTGGTATCCTCTATTATGAAAGAAGTCAATGAAAGACGCTTATATAGATGTCTACTAGATGTATAAATTAAGATAAACTGACATGCTAAAATTAGTTATATGCCATCTTCTAGTTAGAAAATAGGAAGAGCTTATCGATTTAATCTGACCGTGTATAAAATGAAAGGATTTTGACAAAGATGAAAACGAACTTTTGGAATAACTTGCCAAAACCATTTTTTGTTTTGGCACCTATGGAAGATGTGACCCATGTGGTCTTTCGTCATGTAATCAGCAAAGCCGCAAGACCAGATGTCTTTTTTACTGAATTTACCAATACTGAAAGCTTTTGCCATGCTGAAGGCATTCACAGCGTAAGAGGTCGTTTGACTTTTACAGAAGATGAACAGCCTATCGTAGCTCATATTTGGGGAAACAAACCAGAACATTTCCGTGAAATGAGCATTGAAATGGCCAAACAAGGATTTAAAGGGATCGACATCAACATGGGCTGTCCCGTTGCCAATGTGGCTTCGCAAGGAAAAGGAAGCGGCCTGATTCGTGAACCTGATACAGCTGCGGCAGTGATTCAAGCCGCAAAAGCAGGCGGGCTCCCGGTTAGTGTAAAAACACGAATTGGATATTCACGTGTCGATGAATGGCGTGGATGGTTGACTCACGTTTTAGAACAAGACATTGTGAATTTGTCTATTCACTTACGTACAAAAAAAGAAATGAGCGATGTCCCAGCCCATTGGGAATTGATTCCAGATATCATGAAACTACGGGATGAAATAGCTCCTCATACCCTTATTACTATCAACGGCGATATTCCAGATCGCCAAACAGGCCTAGAGCTAGCAACCAAGTACAAAGTAGATGGTGTGATGATTGGGCGAGGAGTGTTTCAAAATCCTTTCGCTTTTGAAAAAGAACCACGTGAACATAGTGGCGAAGAATTGCTTGAGCTTTTACACTACCAATTGGATCTACATGATCACTATGATATTGAACTCGGTCCACGTCCTTTTAGACCGATGCGCCGCTTCTTTAAAATCTATGTGCGTGGATTTGAAGGGGCTAGTGAGGTTCGCCATCAATTGATGAGTACAGAGTCAACCGATGAAGTGCGTGCGATTTTACAGACCTTGCCGTCGCGTATGCAAGACGCACGCACAGAGCAACATGCTGACCCTCTTTCTCACTAAATAAAAACGTTCAATAAAAAACCTCTTTCTATATAGAAAGAGGTTTTTTGCTTTATCTCTAAGTATGCATTCTACGTATCCTTTAAACGAATGTGTAAAAAAGCTTTCTTGTTAAAAAGAAACGAGCTCTTCGAAAATAGGGTATACTAGGAAGTATCTATATGAGGGGGTAACGAAAAATGAGTGAAAAATTTTTATTAATTAAAATCAACGAGTGTCCAGAAGATTCAAAGGCGTTAATGGAAAAAGCAGCAGGCAATTGGTCTGTGAAGCTAGACGACATGGCAGATGTCACTTATATGCTTGTCACCTGTAAAAGAATCATCAAAGCTGTTTATGAAATCAAAGAAGTGATTGAATCAGACGAAGGTTGGGTATATGGGCAAAGACTTGCCTTCGAGCTCGCACCAACTACCGCTTTTAGCGAGTATGTAAACAAAGAGTTGGTTTCTTTTACCTCTAACCCATCTTCTATTTTGTTAGAGTCAGATGTCACATTTAACTAAACTACTTTTTTAGAAGAACATTGTCTCTGCCTCACCCCTTCGTCTGGGTGAGGTTTTTTTATTCAATCCTATCTGTACAAACAGACATCCCCCTAAATATAAAAACCTCTATAAAGGAGGACTTGGACAGGCCTGCTTTATAGAGGTTTAAAACAGTAGAAGTTCAAAAACCTTGTTTTACATTTGGTTATCAGTTGTGTCTTTCAAGTAGTATTCGTAGGCATTTTTAAAGCAAACCGTACTGTTTGGAAAATATTCTTGTGTAGAGACATGAGCGTGTAAGTCCTCGTATTCAGACGTCTCAGCTGGAAATTCGTCGTCTCTGGCAATATGTCTGGCTAGCTCTCCCACACTCAAGTCAACATCTGAAAAACGCATCACCCAATCATAAAAACTTCTAACCTCGTCACGCTCAGGTCGTAGCGTACTTTGACTAAACACACGCCACGATGACAAGAATAAACTTTCACGACTTGTCCCTTTGATACGTTCATAAAGTGCTGGAAAATGATTGGATACTCGTGGAAAATGGATATCATCAGATACTTGTCGTGCTAATTCACCCATAGGGGTTGGAAAGTCTGCATACTTTTGAAGCCAATCGTAAAAATACATGTCTTGTTGTTTTTCTAAGCGAAGCATGAAACCCACTCCTTTTATTTTTATGTAAGCACTACCAGTTTAACACGAGAAAGGGTGTATTGGAAAAAAAGTTGATCTTTCGCGCATCCACGTGTACCTGGAATTTCATGCATCCAGAAAATCTCTTCGTCTATCTTTTCTAAGTGCCACCGTTTTTTCGAGTACACGCGTCACACACTTCTTCCAGGCAAAAATTGCCTGAAGCTCACTATCTATCCACATGTTATCCACATATGTTAGTAAATTGTGGATAGATACCTGAATACATTGACTACTGAGAGAGTAAACTCCTGTTCATCGATTGGTTCTTGAATCTAAATTAGTTCATGTCCTCAATCTTAGAACACGTTATGTGCTTTTCTCAGAAAGAAGAGTTTTGCTAACCATCCTTCTACAACTTACACTATTCAAGACTCTTTTTGTTCCAAAATAAAAAAGCGTCACATAATTTAGGAATGTTTACTCCAAAACTATGTAACACTTGTATGATTGATTCTAGATGGTCCCTACTGGGCTCGAACCAGTGACCCCTACCTTGTCGAGGTAGTGCTCTCCCAACTGAGCTAAGGAACC
>CAYZZA010000050.1:3365-8923 GCA_964482685.1 uncultured Carnobacteriaceae bacterium | reverse complement strand
TCGATTGAAAAAAGAAAAACGCCTCTAAAGTTGGAGGTATGAATTATTCAGGTTATAGTATATTTAGAGGTTTTCTAAAGATTTAGATCTGTTTTGAGTTTGTCTTAAATACAAGTATGACAAACTTGTACTTAATCAATAAACCCTTACATACAAAGGCATTGCTCATTCTTGAGGAATGCTTTTTTAGTGTCTTTTTTTAGTTTGTCATAAGGAGACGCATCTGTGCACTATGAAAAACACAAAACATGTTCTAGCTTGTGATTCAAAGAAATGTAAAAGTAGAGACAAAAAAGGCTTCCCCAAAACCACCTGTACTTGACATGGTTGGGGAAGCCTCATTTGAATGATTTATTACGATTTCATCTATACAAATATATTAGGAATCTGGTTTGTAAATCCTATCTAGAATTGGTTCACATTCTTTATTGGGGATTGTTTTCCTTTAGTTCGTAAAGTACTCGGTCATCGCGTGAATAATTTGATCCGCCATTAAAGCTTGATAGGTCTCCCGTTGAATATAAGTGGCATCTACCGTGTTGTTTATAAACCCTAGTTCCAACAAGACAGAAGGTTGGAGGTTTTCACGCAATACCAGATAATCACCGCGTTTTACACCATTGTTTCTAAGAGGTCCTTTTGTTCCAATAGCTTTATGAATCGATTCCGCAAGCCCGCGATCAGCGTCAGAGTAATAAAACGTACTTGTGCCAGAGCCGCCATTGTCTACTTTGTAGGCATCGTAGTGAAGGCTAATAAAGGCATCGGCTTTTGACGTGTGCGCAATGTAGACACGGTCGTTTAACGAAAGGGTTTGATCGTCTGAACGTGTCAAGATGACGTTTGTCCCAAATGCTTCTAGTTTTTTGGCTAAAATCTTGGCGGTACTCAACGTCAATTCTTTTTCAAGAAGACCGTTTGAATTGGCTCCTGGATCTTTTCCACCGTGCCCCGCATCAATGACAACCGTTGCTTCTGCCAATGACGTCGGTTTTAATAGTGGGGGAGAAGCTTCTGTAGAAGTAGGTGCCGCTCCATCTGAGAGTGTCACCACCCAATTGGCTACGTATCCTGTGGTTCCGTCTGATAGAGTGATTTTGTGCCAATCGTTTTCTGTTTCTAACACCGTATAAGTATCGCCAGAACTAGCTTTTAACAAAGACGCATCATCTGTAGACGGGCCGCTGCGAATATTGATGCCATCTTTTAGAATGGTCACGGATGACGCGCCGGGTGCGTTTGTCTCTCCAGTATTGTTTGACGGAGAGCCTTTTTCAGCGGATACTTCAATGAGTTCTCCACTGATCCAAGCGATTTGACCTTGGTAGTTGATTTGGACCCAATTGTTTTGGCTAAACAACACAGTCACTTCAGTTCCTTTTGACACCGTGCCAAGAATATCTGAAGAAGTAGTGGCTTCTTTTCGGATGTTGGCGGTACTGCTTATAATTGTCCCGACTTGATTGGTACCCGAAGACACTTCGGTATTTTTCACCAGCCAACTGGCTACCCAGCCAATTTGGTCACCTGCCAATCGGACTTTGTACCACTCGTTTTTTTCGTCAATGACTTTTAGTTCATCGTTTTCACGTACTTGGGTCATAATGTCATACGACAATCCTGGACCTGTGCGAACATTTAACACACTTGCTTCGACACGAACGGTCTTTCCTTGTGCAATCACCACTATGGCCATGAAAAGAAAAAAAGTAAATAAAACAGCCACCACCGTTCCAACTTGCTTGCTCTTGTCTAGACGCTGTTTTTCTCTATTGGTCATCTTACTCACTCCTACTAGATGCAGTCATCGGTTCATTTTTTTATCTATCTATTCTTTAATTATAACAATGCTTATCTGAAACTTCCAATCAAATCAGTATAGCGTGCAGGGAGATTGTTGTATGTTGACAAAACAGGTTGTTTCTTGTACTGTTTAAAGGAACTAAAAACAAATACATACCTAGTGAAAAAGAAAGTACATACAAGCACAGGACACAGAAAGAATCTGAATGTGATGAAAACGATTCTCCTGACTGTATCGAAAGACACTTTGGAAGGTTGACGGGGAAAAGCCGTCACGTGGTGGGCGTTAACCATATAAAGAGGAATGTATCCCTACGTTCCTAAAAAAAAGGTGGTACCACGTGCAACTCTTTTAGCCCGTCCTTATTCTAGTCTTAGAATAAGGGCTTTTTTTATTTATAAAACGAAAGATGGAGTGATGGGAATGAACTACCAAAAATTAAAAGGAACACAAGATCTCTTGCCTGAAGAATTGCTGTATTGGCACCACATTGAAAAAACGGTCACCCCCATTTTAGAAAAATACCACTTTTCTGAAATCCGCTTGCCACTAATGGAAAAACTAGAGCTCTTCACAAGGAGTGTCGGCGAATCCAGTGATATTGTCACAAAAGAAATGTATGACTTCTTCGACAAAGGGGATAGACACATTGCGCTACGTCCAGAAGGAACGGTCTCTGTAGCACGCGCGTTTGTGGAGAACAAACTATACGGACCGGAGCACCAAAAACCTTTGAAGTTCTTTTACAACGGACCCATGTTCCGGTACGAAAGACCCCAAAGTGGACGGATGCGTCAATTCCACCAGTTGGGTGTGGAAGTCTTTGGCAGCAAAAACCCCGCAACAGACGTTGAAACCATCGCCTTGGCCATGGAGTTTTTTGAAACGTTACACTTAGGCAAGTTGCGTCTTGTGATCAACTCACTTGGCGATAGCCAAAGCCGCACGGCCTACCGGGACGCATTGATTCACTACTTGACACCTTTTTCAGAGGAATTAAGCAAAGACTCTGTCACACGGTTGCACCAAAATCCATTGCGTGTTTTAGACAGCAAAGACAAAAAAGACCAAGAAATCGTAAAACACGCTCCATCGATTCTTGATTTCTTATCCGATGACTCAAAACGTCACTTTGAGCAAGTGCAAGAGTTGCTGAAGGTGTTGGACATTCCATTTGAGATTGATGCAACGATGGTACGCGGATTGGATTATTACAACGACACCATTTTTGAAATTATGGCTGAATCAAAAGGATTTGGGTCAAACACGACTGTTTGTGCAGGGGGACGCTATGATTCCTTGATTGAGGACGTGGGCGGTCCTTCAACCCCAGCCTTTGGGTTTGCGTTTGGATTGGAACGATTGGTCATGATGTTAAAATCAGAAGAAGTGTCTTTGCCGACGACGGACCAAGTGGATGCCTACATAGTTGGAATTGGCGACAAGACCAATACGGAGACGCTAAAAATCGTCCAAGCGTTACGAAGCAAAGGATGGACGGTCGAACGGGATTACTTGTTTAGAAAACCAAAAGCGCAATTTAAAACCGCAGACCGATTGCACGCACGCTTTGTGTTCACAATTGGTGAGAACGAGTTGGAAAACCAGACTGTCAACGTCAAAAACATGGCAACGGGAACCGAAGAAAGCATCCCGCTGGAACAGATTTACGCAAACGAACCACTCAGTTTTTTGGCTGAGTAAAACAAACTAGCTGAATAAACCAAACTAATAATCTGACTGATGAACCAACGGGCTCATCAGTCAGTAGAGGAGAATGACCATGAAGCGTACAACATATTGTGGCCTTGTATCAGAAGAATTCGTTGGACAAGACATCACTGTCAAAGGATGGGTGCAAAAAAGACGAGATCTTGGGGGCATGATTTTTATTGATTTAAGAGACCGCGAAGGCATTTTGCAAGTGGTCTTTAATGGCGAAGAAGCCGCCGATGCGCTCGCCACTGCTGAACAAGTGCGGTCCGAATTTGTGCTCGAAGTCACCGGTGTCGTCAAGAAACGTTCGGACGCTGCGGTCAACCCAAAAATACGTACCGGGCACTTGGAGTTGGTAGCAAAAGAACTCACGATTTTAAACAAAGCCAAAACGCCTCCTTTTTACATTGAAGATGGCGTCCAAGCAAACGATGACATTCGCTTAAAATATCGGTATTTAGATTTGCGTAGACCAGAAATGCAACAAAACTTAATTTTGCGAAACAAAACGACGCAAGCCATTCGCCACTTTTTGCATGAGCGCGGGTTTTTAGATGTCGAAACCCCGTATTTAACCAAATCTACACCTGAAGGCGCACGAGATTACCTTGTTCCTTCACGGGTTCAAAAAGGGAAGTTTTACGCCTTGCCTCAATCGCCACAATTGTTTAAACAACTCTTGATGGGAGCAGGACTAGATCGGTATTACCAAGTCGTACGTTGTTTTAGAGACGAAGATTTGAGAGGCGACCGCCAACCGGAGTTTACGCAAGTGGATATTGAAACAAGCTTCCTCACTGCACGAGAAATTCAAGACATCATGGAAGAAATGATGAAAACAGTATTGTTGGAAGTCAAAGGCGTCACATTAGCGGACCCTTTTCCGCGTATGACGTACGATGACGCCATGAGACGTTTTGGAAGCGACAAACCCGATATTCGTTTTGGGTTGGAGCTTACAGACATTAGCGAACTCGTCACAGACAGTGACTTTAAAGTCTTTTCAGGTGCGATTAAAAATGGTGGCTCCGTTCAAGCGATTAACGTAAAAGGAGCCGCAAGCCAGTATTCTCGAAAAAACATCGATGCCTTAGGGGAGTACGCAGCGATTTATGGAGCCAAAGGACTTGCTTGGTTGAAAGTAGACGAAACAGGTTTTACCGGACCTATTGCGAAGTTTTTCCAAGAAGAAGACATCCAACACGCTTTACAAGAGCGTTTACAAGCAGAACCAGGCGACCTTTTGTTGTTTGTCGCAGACAAACGCGCTGTTGTCTACGATACACTTGGTGCTTTACGAAACAAACTTGGAAAAGAACTGGAGTTGTATAAACAAGACTCCTTCCAATTTGTGTGGATCACCGACTGGCCATTGTTTGAGTATGATGAAGAGGAAAACCGGTATGTGGCTGCTCACCATCCATTTACAAAACCAAAAGACGAACACATTGCCCTTTTGTCAACTGAACCCGAAAAAGTGTATGCAGAAGCCTATGACCTAGTCTTAAACGGGTATGAAATTGGGGGCGGGTCCATCCGGATTCACACACGTGAACTCCAAGAACAAATGTTTCAAACGCTTGGCTTTTCGAAAGAAGAAGCCATCGACCAGTTTGGGTTCTTGCTGCAAGCACTTGAACACGGATTCCCTCCTCATGGTGGGGTGGCCTTTGGTCTCGACCGTATTGTGATGTTGCTTGCTGGAGAAGAAAACATTCGCGAAGTCATTGCGTTTCCGAAAAACAATCGCGCTGTGGATCCTTTAACAGAAGCGCCTAGCTATGTCGTCCAACCACAGTTAGAAGAACTTGGGATTCAACTACTTCCAGCCAAGGAACTGCCAAAAAAAGAAAAAGAATAAAAAATAAGAGTGAGTAAAATAGGTTGGAGTAAAATAAGATCAAGCAAAATAATAGTCAGTACATCCAAAGAAACCAAAGAGACAAAAAAGAAAGAACTGAAAGACAAAAAAGAAAGAACTGAAAGACAAAAAAGAAAGAACTGAAAGACAAAAGAGAGGACGTTGACTATGTTACTA